>JACPYA010000008.1 GCA_016196295.1 Candidatus Peregrinibacteria bacterium
CGACCCGCCGCAAGAAATTGCTGATAGAATCGAAATTAACCGAATAAGAATCTACGGCGACGTCTTTGGGGACATCAATCTCGCAGAGGCTTTTAACGATAAAAAACCTGTGGAACTTCCGAGTTCGACTCGAACGGTCACACCTCTAGCCGACGAAAGCACCAAAATCTTCGTTGAATCTCAGGCTGTAAAAGATACCCCGCCGCCGCCACACAAAACTGGTGAGACAACCGTGGATGATGCCGGCGCGCGAGCGAAAGCTGCGTTGGAAAAGATGACTTTGACAGACGCAAAGGAAAAAGAAAAAACAAAAGAAGCTCCGAAGAAAAAAGAAATCCCCGTTACAGCGGAACTGGAAGAAGCATTCGTGAAGCTGCTCCATCTTGAAGCGCAAAAATTGGAAGTGGCACTCAACAGAAAATTCCCGGGTCAAAAAAGAAAGGGATGGGCGCATGTCGTGGAAATTCGCATCAAAGAAGAACGACAAAAAAGAGAAGGCGCGCGCCAGCCAACCCTTGGTTGTGTTATTCAAATACTGCAGGAAGCGCGACTTGATGAAAAGACCAAAGAATACATGGAAGACTTTCTCACGCGGATAGCCTCTGGGAAGATCGTGGGTCACGAAGGCGACAAAATGTTGGCCCGAAAGTACGTTGAAGAACTTCATGAACAAGAAGCAGCTGAAATGTTTGGAGATGAAGAACAAATTGGAGGCGGAAGTCAGAAGTTCGGACTGGCAGACGTTCTAAAAAAATTGAGGGGCAGTTCCGCCGCGCAAAGGGACGGACTTTTATTGCTGGAAAGACTCACGACGACGATGGCATCAGAAGCCCGCAAAGCGAAAGACCCAAACATGCTGGAAGTCATCGAACAGCTTCACAAGGAAGCGCAAAAGACAAAGGTTTACCAATCCCAGTCGGATCAGGAACAGGCACCTCTGAAAGCGGCATATGAACGTTCACGGATCATGGGCATGCGCTTACGAGGAGAACTCGAAGCAGCATACCAAGCGGTGAACCCCGCCGAGATCGCCGAGCGCAAAGATTCCTATCAACATAGAAAGCCCGCAAAATACACCTGAGCCAAAAAACATGTCTCGCTGACTGCTTTCCGCTATTCTATGCGGGTCTTTTATGCCATTTGACCCCGTCGATCCCAAGCAGTCGTTCCCCGAACTCGAGGAGGGCATCCTCGGGTACTGGCGTGAGGAAGATATTTTCAAACGCAGCATCCGCAATCGCACGGACCCGGCGAAGGATGCGCGGGATGAGCCGGCATCGCGCGACGAGGTCTTCAGCTTCTACGACGGACCGCCGTTCGCGACGGGGCTCCCTCACTACGGCCACCTGCTCGCCGGGACGATCAAAGACGTGATCCCGCGCTATCAAACGATGAAGGGCAAGGCCGTGCAACGCAGGTTCGGATGGGACTGCCACGGGCTCCCCGTCGAGTACGAGATCGAGAAGGAGCATGGCATCGCCTCGCGCAAAGAAATCGATGAGATGGGTGTCGCGAAATTTAACGCGCTCTGCCGGGCCGCCGTGCAACGCTATACGAAGGAATGGCGAGTGACCGTCGAGCGCATGGGACGCTGGGTGGATATGGATTGGGACTACCGCACGATGGACCCGGATTTCATGGAGTCGATCTGGTGGGTGTTTTCCGAGCTCCAGAAGAAGGGGCTCATCTATGAAGGCCATAAACCGATGCATATCTGCCCCAGATGCGTGACGGCGCTCAGCAACTTCGAAGTGACGCAAGGATACAAAGAGATCAGTGATTATTCCGTCTACGTGAAATTGGAATTGGAAGACGAACCAGGAACGCACTTGCTGATCTGGACGACGACGGCGTGGACGCTTCCTGGAAACGTGCTGGCAGCGGTTCATCCCGATATCAAGTATGTGAAGGTCCGGGTCGGCGACGAAAGATTGATCGTGGCGAAAGACAGGGCCGACCACGTGTTTGGCAAAGACGGATATACAGTGGAGAAAGAATTGAAAGCAAGCGAACTCATCGGCAGGCGTTACAAGCCGCTCTTCCCGTACTTCGCGAAGCAACTGAAGGAGATCGCATTCCGTGTCGTCGGCGCACCGTACGTGACGACCGACACGGGTACGGGGGTGGTGCATCTGGCTCCCGCCTTCGGTGAGGAAGATTTCTATCTGGGCAAAGAAGAAGGAGTCCCGCTGGTGCAGCACGTTGGCATGGACGGGAAATTTATCGCGCACGTGACGGACTTCGCGGGGAAAGACGCAAAGCCGAAGGATAATCACATGAAAGGGGACAACATGATCGCGGACTGGCTCCAGAAACACGGAAAACTGTTCAAAGCCGAGACATTCAAGCACACGTACCCGCACTGCTGGCGGTGTGATTCGCCACTGTTGAATTACGCGACCTCCTCGTGGTTCGTCGCGGTGGAGAAGATCAAGGAAGATTTGCTGATGGCGAATGCGCAGACCGAATGGGTGCCGGCGCATATCCGTGACGGGAGATTTGGCAAGTGGCTGATCGGCGCGCGCGACTGGGCGATCTCCCGCAATCGCTACTGGGGCACGCCCCTCCCGATCTGGAGGTCGCAAGAAACCGGCGAGATGGAGGTGATCGGCGGCCGCGATGCGCTCATGGAACGCAAGAAGATCCGCTTCACGAAAGTGACCGTCCTGCGCCACGCACAGAGCGAGGGCAACATGACGCCCGTCTACCAAGGCAAACTGCCGGGGACGGACCTCACTGTGGCGGGCAAGAAACAAGCCAAGCGCGCGGGAAAGATCCTCTCCGTCGAAAACGTTTCGAAGATCTACGCCTCGCCGCTCAATCGCACGAAGCAGACCGCGGAGCTCGTCGCGAAGGAAACGGACGCGGAAGTGGAGATCGATGAGCGCATCCGCGAAGTGGCGTTCGGCGAGTACGAGGGAAAAACGGTCGATTTCAACGACCTCACGTTCGTGAAGGCGCGCAGAGCCCACAAGCTCGAGACGGGAGCCGTCGAGAGCATCTACCACTTTCCCGGCATGGAGACGTGGTCGCAGGTGGAGGAGCGCACATCGGATTTTTTGAAGGAGATCCTCCCGAAGCACCGTGGCGAGCACATCGTGATCGTCACGCACGCGGACCCCGCCCTCACGATCAAGCACTTCTTCGGCAAGGAAGATCCTCTGAAACTGAATCACCAGCCCTACCCGCGTTTCGCCGATCCGCAGACGTTTTACTATGATCACGACACCGGCGCGGAGCTCGATCTGCATAAAGAAACCGTCGATGACATCGCGTGGGCGGGCGGGCCGCATTCTTCCAGCGTGGAAGTAACACTCGTGCGCCACGGCCAGACCGATTACAACGCAAAGAATATCGAGCAGGGATCAGAGATCGACGCCCCGCTCAATGAGACGGGCCGTGAACAAGCCTGGACGCTCGCAAAAAAATTAAAGGGAAAAAAATTCGATGTTTTGATCTGCTCACCCATGAAAAGAGCCCTTGAGACAGCGGAAATCATGTCGAAAGAATTGGAGCTTTCCATCGCAGAAAAACTGCCGGTGCTGCGGGAACGGAGCGAAGGAGATTGGACGGGAAAGACGGAGCCGGAAGTCCTCCAAAAATTCCCGACCGCCTACCAGGGCATCGACCCTTCCATGCATCATCTGACACCGAAGAACGGCGAAAGTCTGAGTGACTTTTTCAAGCGCGCCGAGGAAGCATCAGCGTATCTTCGAGAAAAGTATGCGGGGAAGAAAGTTCTTCTGGTCGCACACGGAGGGTTCATGATGGCCTTTCGTACGGTGAACGAGAATGCGAGCTACCAAGAAACCGTTTCGATGCTCCCAAAGAATGCGGAAACCGTAAAGATTACACTGAATCCTCTCCTCAAGCGCATCCCCGACGTGCTCGACTGCTGGTTCGAGAGCGGATCGATGCCCTATGCCCAGTCGCACTACCCGTTCTCGCTGAAGGATGGCAAGGAAGCCGGCTGGTTCACCTCCACCCCCGACCCCTCCTCCGGAGGAGGAGGGGAGACCAGGGGCAGAGGATTAGGGGGTGGGGGCCCGCCCGGATTCCCGGCCGACTTCATCGCGGAAGGCATCGACCAGACGCGCGGATGGTTCTACACGCTCACGGTGCTCGCGGCGGCGCTCTTCAAGAAACCCGCGTTCGAGCACTGCGTCGTAAACGGCACGGTGCTCGCGGAGGACGGCAAGAAGATGAGCAAGCGACTCAAGAACTACCCGGAGCCGCTCGCCGTCGCGGAGAAGCACGGAGCGGATGCGGTGCGCTTCGCGCTCATGAGCAGCCCGGCGGTGCGCGGCGAAGACATGCGTTTTTCGGAGAGGCTCGTGGAAGAGACGCTGCGAAATGTCTTGCTTCCTCTTTGGAACACCTACGCGTTCTTCGTGACGTACGCAAACGCTGCGGAGTGGGAGCCGACGCAGACGCGCGCGCACTCCAAGCACCCGCTGGACCAATGGATCCGCGCGGAGGTACAAGACCTCGTGAACCGCATGACGAAGCAACTCGACAGTTATGATCTCTCCGCGACGTGTAACGAGCTCAATGAAACGATCGATGCTCTCACGAACTGGTACGTCCGCCTGTCGCGCCGACGTTTCGCCGGCAAGAGCTCCATCGTGAATGTGTCGGCTGAACTTGCCCTCCGTAGCCTTGGCGGAGGAGGGAAGACCCACGAGCAGGACCAAGAAGCGGCGCTCCAGACGCTCTATGACGTGCTCATCACGCTCTCGCAACTCCTCGCCCCGTTTACGCCCTTCATCACCGATGCGATGTATTTGAATCTCGTGTCAGAAGCCAATGGTTCCGTGCACCTTACCGATTGGCCGGAGACGCGCGCGCTTTCGAAAGCTGAGCAGGAAATGATCGCAAAGACCCGCGTGCTGCGCACCGTCGTGTCCATCAGCCAGCGGATCCGCAGCGAGAAGAAGATCAAAGTCCGTCAGCCGCTGGAGAAAGCCGTGGTGGCGATCCCCCGCTCGTTTGGCTCCGCTGCGAGCCTTTCGCCCGCGGAGATCGCTCTGCTCCAGGAAGAACTCAATGTGAAGACCATCGAGCTCGTCGATGATCCCGGCAGCCTCGCAAAAGCGATCGTGCAGGTAGATGCCCGCAAAGCCGGCCCGCGCCTGGGCGCACGAGTGCAGGAAGTGATTCAAGCGGGCAAGCGCGGCGACTTCACGCAGCAGAAAGACGGGATGATCTTGATCCTGGAGGAACGGCTGGGCCCCGACGAAGCGAAGATCGTCTTCATGTCCGACAAAGGCGGTGATATCGGCTCCGACCGGGGCATCGTCGTGTCGCTCGACTGCACCGTGAACCCGGCCCTCAAACTGGAGGGCCAAGCGCGCGACCTCATTCGCGCCATCCAGCAGCTGCGCAAAGACGCGGGGCTCGAAATGCAGGACAAGATCGGGGTGGAAATTTCAGGAGCGGATGAGATTCTTTCCAAGCATACGGGCCTGATCGAACAGGAGACCAATTCCGCGTTTGGCAAGATTGATGGAGATGGCCATGAGGTGAACATTGATGAGAAAAAAGTAATCGTGCGCTTTGCTAAAAAATAGTGGAGGAATTGATCGGTCTTGTCGGAAGCGGTTGATAATTTGATGAGACGACACACCCTCACCCCTGCCCTCTCCCTCTGGGAGAGGGAGTTGCCCATCACAGAACATCTTCTCGAATGGAATGGCGCATGCCCTCTCCCGTAGGGAGAGGGTTAGGGTGAGGGTGGCCAAGGCATCGACAAATGGGCACAATATAGAATGAAGACTATGAAACTTTCTCTCCCCGTCCAAATACTCTTTCGATTTCTTCTCACGATCCTCCTCGTGTGGGCGATGGCGACCTTCATGGACCAGTACTTTTTCCTGAGCGGAGGCTTCGGCGCAGTCATCATCGTCAGTGCGCTCCTGACTCTCATGAACCTCTTCGTCCGGCCGATCCTCAATGCCGCGACGCTGCCGCTGCGATTCCTGGCGACCATCCTCGCCATCATCCTCGTGAACGGCGTCTTCCTCTGGCTCACGTACGAGATCGTCCTCAGGATGGACCCCAATCTCGTCACGCTGGAGATCCTCGGCGGCCTGGGCGGGTGGATCGTCGTCGCGCTCACGATCGGCCTCGCGAACTGGATAATGAAGATGATCGTGAAATGATTGTAGTTTTTGAGCCGAACATCGCTTTCTGATCGAAGCCACTTCCCGAAAGAATGGAGCCTTTCCAAAGCTGTTCAAAAAATGAACAGATCACATTTTTGGCTCAAAAGAGCCATTGACGGATTGTTTCAATCTGGAAGAAAATCCCATTACTTTCTTCCTTGTTCATGTCGATCAACACTCTCAAAGCACCTGCCCTTGTCACTCCCCAAACGTACGGTGAACTTGAGGAATTTCTGAACTTGTCCGGAAATCATCCCGCGCGATATACACACTCGGACGATCCAGGCTTCGAAACATTCCAAGATGATGAACGATTTCTTCTTCATCTGCGCACGATGAACGAAGACCCTTCGTCGCCACTCCCTCTTGCTGCCAAACAAGGAGCTGAAGCAATGATCCAATATCTGGAACCTGCCAAGCCGCTGAGTCCCAAGGGCATCGGCCGCTCCATTAGCCAACTGAGAGCCAAAATGACAGGCGGCGTCCCCACTCTTCTCGGTCGCAATTAAAGTTTCTTGTTCACGAAGTCATTGAGCACGAAGCTCATGCCTTTGATGACGACGGGCGGCGGCATCTTGTGATTGGAGTAGACGAAGCCAAACTGATCGCCCGGCTTCTGCCAACCGAAGACGATGAAACCGGGAATGCCCAGGCTTTTGACAAATTCCGTACATTTCTGTTGGATTTCTTCATTATCCATAAGAGTAAAAAGAAAGAGGACTGAGTATAAAAGAAAACCCCAGAATAATAAACACTTCTCATTCCTCTCCTCTTCTGTTTCCTCTCATCCTCCTCAAGCTGGCATCACCAGTGAGCCATCGCGGATCGGCCGATCGACCTTCACGCCCACGATCTGCTTCCTCTTAGCCGCCTTCACCGGAGCGTGCTCGATCTGAATGGAATTCACGCGTTGCACCCATTCCTGGGGACCATGCTTGAACATGACCGTGTCGCCCAGCTTCAGCGGGGCCGCGAGCTCGACGATCGCAACGCAGATCTTGTCGTAGAAATGAATGACGCGTCCGGTGATCTTCATCTTCGGAGCAGCCTTGCGCTTCATGACCTTCGTTTTTGCCTTTGCCTTCATCACTTTTTTTACAATTTTCTTATGCGCAGGGCTCTTGGTCGGCATAGACGAGTGGGGAACAGGCAACTCCCCATCCTACTCCTTCTGAACGAAGTGGCAAGTGGTCTTTTTCCCTTCGGGAAGCCAATATACCCTTCAAATGTGAAGACACTTTTTGCAGACTTTCGTCAAATTATACGGAGCCTTTCCGGAGCCTCGTCAGGAGTTCCGGGTTGCGGAAGTACGCGCTGATCGTGAGGAGTGCGAACGAAATGTAGATCAGCAGTGAATCTGCGTGGGAAAACCCGTGGGTCAAATTTGTCGCCAGAACACCGCCCATATACCCAATCATCAGGACGAAACCAATCGTCATCGTTCGCGGAATCAAGAAGAGCAGGATGACAATGAGCTCCAGCACAGCAAGTTCATACTCCATACCTCTGATGCCCAGCTGCTGACCAATCTGATCCGCAGGCGACCCCGGTTCCACCGGAATGAACTTCATGACAGCGGCAAAGAGATTGAACGCAGCGACCAGTAGGGCGCAGATCCAACCGATGATGAGACCAATGCGTTTTTTCATAGGAAGAAGTGGAAGGAAATTAGCGCAAAGTGTATAATGATCGGTCTATGAAAGATAGTTGCGAAAGTTGCCTGATGCCATTCTCGAAAGACCCGGGCAAACGCGAATCCAACAAATACTGCAGTCTCTGCTACAAAAATGGGGAGCTTCAGTACAAAGGAAATGATTTGAAGGAATTCCAGCGTGTTGTCTATAAGAGCATGCGCAGTCGAGAGGTAAATCCCCTCCTCGCAAAGTTTTATACGTTTATGATTCGCTTCGCCCCGCGGTGGAAACACGCTTGAGCGATCCCAACCTGCTATGTCCAAGCGTAAATTGAAATTGAGAGATGACGAGGCTCGAAAGCCTGCAAAAGCAGGGGGCTGGAAAACCTGCAGCCGAGGGCACAAATATAAAGGCAGTAAGTGCCCGATTTGTTGGAAGGGAAACCGGTAAATTATTTTTTGATGTACTTGAAGTAGCAAGCGCCACAGTACTTTTTATTGCCAGGAATTTTCGTGCCGCAGATTTTGCATGCATGCGTGCCGAATTTTGCGAAATCTTTTCGCCTTTGTTCCTGAATTTTGGAGTAGTTATAGGAATGCTCGCTCGGAACTTCAGAGCCATACTTTCCTCCTGTAAGGACAATACCCAGAAAATTCCAGAGACGGCTAAGGAATGCTTTCATATCCTCATCATACGCCCTGCTTTACCCGTGCATGTGCGTTACTTTTTCAATGTCCTTGAAGTCGAATTTCTTCATCGAAGACCAAATCCAGAAGTAACCGACAACTGCAGAAATGACATTCCCTGCGACGAGTGCCAGCCAAATGCCGAGCATGGAAAAATCGAGCACCATCGTGAGGAGATAACTGAGCGGGATGGAAATGACTCCAAAGCGAAGGAGGAAGATCCAAAATCCGGGCCAAGAGCGCCCAAGAGCTTGGAACGCGCTCGCTTCCACCATCATGGCGGCGAGGAAAATGTAACTGAGTGAAACGGTGCGCATGTAGAGGATTCCGTAGCCCATCACCTCCGGATCTTCCGTGAAGACGGCAATGATGGGACGCGCGAGGATGGCGGCGATGATGCCGAGTGCGAACGCGATGCCGCAACCGTAGTACATCGCCAAGCGCAACACTTCCCGGGCACGCGGCAGATTTTCGGCGCCCATGCTCTGGCCGATCATCGCCATGGCGGAAAAGCCGTAGCCGACCGCAGGCAGATACGCGAAGAACTCGATGCGGAAGCCTAAACTGAAGGCGATGACGCCTGCTTCCGCGAATGCCTTGAACGAAATATACGTGAGCAGTGCGATACCGACCGGATTGATGACTTGGCTCATGGCTGCCGGCACGCCGATGCGCAAAACGCGTTTGACGGATTCCCACCGGAAGCTCAAGTTTTTGAAATGAAATTGAATGTGACGCTGTGGACGAGAGAGTGAATAGAGCGCAATGACAATAAAAACAGCTTGAGAGATCAGTGTGGCATACGCAGCGCCCGCTATGCCCATTGCAGGAATCCCCCACCCGAAGATCATGATAGGATCCAGCACTCCATTCACGAATGTGGAAACCGCGAAGAGTTTGGTCAGCGTGAAGGTGTCGCCCTGCGCATTGAAGGCGAACATGATGGTGATCAAGATGAAAAACAGGATCGATCCTCCCGCCGTGATGGTGAAGTAGACGAGCGCCGGATCGAAAATTTCTCCGCTTGCGCCCGAAATGATGAGTAGAGGTTCGCGGAATATGAGTGCAAGCGCCGTGAAGAACACGCCAAGGATGGCCGTGAGGAGAACCTGCCGATCAACTTCGCCAACCAGGTGGTGCCGATCTTCACCAAGGTCGGCTGCAACAGCGGCGGCTGCCACGGCAAGGCCAGCGGCCAAAACGGCTTCCGTTTGTCGCTGCTGGGGTTCGAGCCCGACCTCGACTACATGACCATCGTCAAGGAAGCCCGCGGCCGGCGGCTCTTCCCCGCCGCTCCGGATAATAGCCTCCTCTTGCTCAAGGCGTGCGGCATCGTGGCGCACGCGGGTGGCAAG
>JACPYA010000014.1 GCA_016196295.1 Candidatus Peregrinibacteria bacterium
GACGATGAAGACGATGGCGAGGATAAAGGCGATGGTGAAGAAAATGGGTACAATGGGGGCGAAATCTTCCATACAAACACCATGACCAAATACGAAGCCGCGATGCAGATTGTCTATGAGCTCTACGCTCTCCAGGTTCGCCTGTGGGAGTTGCTCGACGCAGACTTGAGCGATCCGAACCTCCGCAAGGAAGCGAAGAAGCAGACAAAAATATTCGAGTCGCTTTTGCAGTCGGCTGATTGGCGGTACATGGGCGGTGAAGATGTCTACGAGTCTCTGAAGCAGCTCCCGGAGGAAGTCACGGTGAAATTGAAGATGTACACGGTAAAAACGGGGAAGGTTGTGAACTGAGATGATGAGGTTTTTTAGGTAATTGGGTTTATTGAGGAATTAATTTCTTAGGTGGGATTGGTTGCGAGTTTCTATTAAGAAGACGAAAAATCAGATAGCCTACTTTATTGATCTTTTCGAGCAGTTGTCTGTATTGATCGTCGTTGATATATTTCAAGTCATGAACGAGCTCTGCAAAATTATCGACTTCTACCAGCGAGCTCCGAGCGTTTATGTAAAAAGAATTTTGGTCCTTCACTGTTCGGCGTGAACTGCCTTCGGCAATGTTCGCTCCAACTGAGTTCGCAGCTCGCCGCATTTGATCGGTAACACCGTACTTTTCACGTTCGGGAAACTGCGCCGTCAATTCGTACACAAAGAGAGAAAGCCTGTGAGCCTCTTGCCAAGCTACAAGCTTCCGGAACCCGCCACGATACAGCCGAAATTCGTTCATAAAGTAAACCATCCTATCACGTTTCAAATTCACATCCATCCCAATAAACCTAATCACTCAATCTACCTAATAAGCCTATCCTCATACCTCGTTAATTCTCACTACCTTTACCCGATCTTCTTTAGGAACGAGCACCTTCAGGATGCACTCCTTATTGAGCGTGGCTTTCACTTTCCGGGGGTCGATGGCCGTGGGCAGCGTGACGCTGCGGCTGAACTCTCCCCAGAAACATTCCTGGATGTAGTACTGATCGGCTGGGATATTGCCGTCTCCCTGGTGCCGGCGGCCTTTGATGGTGATGACGTTGTCGTTCACTTCGATGTCGATGTCGGAGAGGCGCACGCCGGCGATGGGCGCCTTGATGATGTAGTAATCGTCCTGCTCGTAGATATCGACCGCCACTCTTCCCGCCGTGGAGGCCGGAGGAGGGATGGGGGAACCCTGCTTGGTCTGGACTTTGCCCTTGGCCGCGCTGTCGCCAAGCGAGCCGAAGATCCCATGGAATGGTGACTGGGTCATTTCGGGTCATCGTATCAAAAATTGCTTTTGTACGGCAAAAAAGAGTCCTCGCCATCGGGGAAAATTGTTAGAGATTCTTGGTTTGGTGGAAAGAAGGGTAGACCTTTTGAAGTTTGAAGTGCCCCGCCTTCGTCCCGCATGTGCGGGACTACGGACGGGCAGGCAAGTGCAAAGTACCAAATACGGTCTTTGGTACTTCGAACTTCGAACTTGGCACTTTTTTCGGAGTATTCTGTGTCCAATGACATTCCTGCACGCCGTTTTCCTCGGGCTCCTCCAGGGTCTCACGGAATTCCTTCCGGTCTCGAGCTCCGGGCACTTGGCGCTGGCGGAAGTGTTTCTCGCACTCCCCCTTTCGACGAGGGACCTGCAAGGGTTCGACATCATGCTGCACGGCGGAAGCCTCATCGCACTTCTGCTCTGTTATATCGATCTCTGGTGGAAGATGGCACGGTCACTCGTGACGCGCGACCGCGCATCTCGGCGACTCCTCGGAATCATTATTCTCGCATCCATCCCCGCGGCCGCGGCCGGATTTTTTCTGGAAGCATTCATCGCCCTCCAGTTCCGCTCGCTCGTCTCGCTCTCGGTGCAGCTGCTTGTCTCCGGTCTCATCCTGCTTCTTGCGGAACGGTTTACGCCTCGGGGGCGCATGGAGACATTGCGACCCGTTCAGGGGCTGATGATCGGCATCGCGCAGGCGTTTGCCCTCGTGCCGGGACTCTCGCGCTCCGGCCTCACCATCGCCGCGGGACGAGCCGTGGGGCTCTCCCGCACGGACGCGGTGAACTTCTCGTTCCTCATGGCGCTCCCGGTCATCGCGGGGGCCACCGTTCTCACGGCATTCGAGGCGTACCAGGGCGTCGTCACCCTGCCGCCTCTCCCCATCACGGCCGCGGGATTTATGGCGTCGCTCATCGCGAGCCTCGTTGCCATCTGGACGCTTCGGCGCTTCGCATATCGCCTCAGCATGAATTGGTTCGCCGCGTACCTGATCCTTCTCTCGCTCGTGGCGCTTGGGTTTCACTTTCACCTCGAGAGCCTCAGCGACCCGGCCGTGGTCGAGCTCTGGCTGAAACAATACGGCTGGATCGGCATCTTTCTCTTCGCGCTCATCGAGACCACTCCCCCTTTGAGCTTCTTCTCTCCCGGCGTGCTCGCGCTCATCCTCGGCGGAGCGCTTGTCGATAATCCCGTCACGGGAATCCTCTTTTTTGTCGCTGCGGTCTGCGGCATGGCCGTGGGCAACGGATTTTTTTATCTTTTGGGATTCCGCTACGGCCGCCGCTTCGCCCACCGCGTGCGTCTCACGGAGAGGCGCATGGACCTCGTGGATGAGTTCATGCGGCGGTTCGGCAAAATCAGCATCCTCCTCGGCCAGTGTGCGGGAGCGCTGCGTCCGGTCATTTCCTTCACCGCCGGAACCGTGCGGATCCCTCCCCGCGTGTTCATTCCTTTCATGCTCGTCGGCGCGGCCGTGGTTGCCGGGGCCCTCCTGACTCTCGGGTTCCTCCTGCGAACGCATTTGCAATGGGTGCTCTCCATTGTCGGGGTTGGGGGCGCTCTCCTCGTCGCTCTTGCGGTCGTGCTCGTGTGGTTTCTGGAGCGACGGCTGCGGAAAAATCGACGATAAGAAAAATCTTCTTCTTTGGCCCTTGCTCCATCTCTGAACATCAGTACAATGCGCCAGCTGAGGGTAATTGTGTTTTTTTCGTGTCACTCCGCATTCATTTTTCCCACACTCCTATGCCTGCCGTCCAACTCAAGAATGCGATCCGGCGTTTGCGTTTCGAAAATAACATGACGCAGGAGGAGCTGGCGCTTCGGACGGGTGTCAGCAGGCAGACCATTATGAGCATCGAGCGCGGACGCACGAACCCGTCGGTTCTTTTGGCGTACAAAATCGCCGCGGCATTGGAGTCCGATGTCACCGAGGTATTTATGATGGAAGGGAAATTGGTGCCGGTATAGGTTCGAGGTTTTAGGGGTTAGGTGTTAGACGATTTTTTCTCATGTCTCAAACCTAAAACCTAAGCCCTAACACCTATGTATTGCGCCGCTCTTATATCCTCCAAAACGACCTGCGGTATCGTTTCCCCACTCCACCGATTGAGGGCGACTCTGCACGCGATGTCTTGCTGACCTTTCAGCTGTGCCACTAAGTTCCCCAATCGAAACCCAATCACGGGGATCTCGCCGATACGCGCTTGAAGGTGCGCCCCATCAGTGCCGACTGTGCGGCAACGCTCCAGCGTCACATGCTCCAAACAGAACCGCGGTTCGATGTTGCCCTGTCCGAAGGGTTCGAGGCGCTGCAACATGTGGCAGAAGTCGAGCGTCAGGACTTCCGGTGCGATCACCGCATCGACCGCCAGAACGGGGCGAAGGTCATCGCACGGAATGGTTGAGCGCATGTGGGCGCAGAGACGCTCCTCGAGCTTCGGGAGAAGTTCCTCCTTGAACGTGCAGCCGGCAGCCTGCGCGTGGCCTCCGTAGGTCAAAAGAAGGCCTCCTGCGTGCGTCAGCGCGTCCATCACGTTGTAGCCCGGGATGCTTCGAAGCGACGCCCTGCAGATGCCTTCGTGGACGCAGCCGACCATGCTCGGCTTCCCGTACGCGTCGGTCAGCTTTCCGGAGAGAAGCCCGACGATGCCGGCCGGATACGTTTCCGAAGCGCAGCAGAGGAAGGGTTGTGAGGATTTTTCATCGATGAAACCGAGGACTTCCTCGAGGAGACTTGCCGTCGTCATCTGCCGCTCGTGATTGAGCTCTGTGAGAGCGCAGAGCGCTTCGAAGTCTCCCAGCACGGCCCGGAGCGCGATAGCGGGGTCCGCCATGCGGCCGGCGGCATTCAGTCTCGGTGCGATGCGAAACGCGATATCGCGGCTCGTGAGCGGCTCGGCAGTCGATCGAACGTCGTCGCGCATCGTGGCGAGCGGTCCGCTCCCGAGTCGCTGCAGCGCCAGCAGCCCCGCCTTGACGATCGAACGGTTGAGCCCGCGGAGTTCCACGAGGTCCGCGATGGTGCCGATCATCGCGAGGACGAGATCCGTTTCCCGGTCCGCCCACGATCCTCCTTCGAGGAGATCGATGAATTGAAAGACGATGCCCGCCGCGGCCGGATGCGGTTTTGGGTAGGCGGGTGCGAGCGCGGGGTGCAGAATGGCGTACGCCGGAGGGAGCTCCTCTTTCACATGATGGTGATCGAGCACGATGACATCCATGCCTCGCTCTCGCGCTCGCTCGATCTCCGCGATGGCCGTGACGCCGGTGTCGGCCGTGAGGAGCAGGGTCGTTCCCTGTGCCGCACATTCGTCGATCGCTTTCGCGCTCAGCCCGTATCCCTCGCGGATACGATGGGGCAGACGCACGAAGGGTTCCATGCCGCGCCTACGAAAAAATCTCGTTAGCTGTGCCGCAGAGCAGATGCCATCGCAATCGTAATCGCCAAAGATCGCGATCTTCTCCCTCGCCCGCACTGCCTTCATGACTCGATCTTTGGCGCGTGCTCCATCTGGAAAAAAAGCGCGGCCCGTGTCCGCTCCATCCAGACCTCTTGCCCCCCAGAGCTCAGAAAAAATGGTGGCAGCATCGGCGTGGTTCGCAAGTGAGCCTATCTGCCAGCGTTTGCCAGTGAGGGAAAGGTCGGATGGCGTAGGGGGCTACGCTACCAGCTCGACTCTCTCGATGGTAGCTCGGTAGCGTGGTAGCCCGGTAGCTTTTTCCGGTAGCCAAAAACAAGCTACCCAGCTACCTGACATCAAGCTGCCAAATATTATTTTACAGCTTCTGATTTACGCGCGCGCCGTATGGTCCACCCGATGGCTGCGAGCATCGCGAGCATCGCGATGACCGTGGCCGACCCCGTGGGGGCCAGCGGCGCTCCGGCGTGTGCGGCGGAGCTGAAGATTTTTGCATTTTCCCTGCGCGTCAGACGCTCGAGCAAGCGGATCGTGCGTCCATCGAGTTCGATCGTGGTGATGTCCCCTTCCTCGGGCTCCATCTCCTCTGGGTCTTCCTCGATAACCGGAGCAGCCGTGTGTTCGCTGCTCGAGGAAGCATATTTCTTCAGCATCGTGTGTTGATTGTCGGATTCTTGCACTCGATACGGCGTGCCTTTACTCGTGTAGCGGATTCCGGACGGCAGATCTTCGTCGTGTAACTCGTCCTCGACTGTCCAATCCTCATCTTCAAACATTTCATCTTGAGGATCCACGGCCGAGGTGTGGTTCGCCGTCCCCGTCAGCATTTCCTCCGGCGTGACGTACGCGCTCACCGTGGGGATCGCGAGAAGACTCAGGAGGATCCCTGCGAGGGCGATGGAGAAACGTGGCGAAGGCATCAGGTTATTATACATAAAAAAGTGAAAATTAACAATCAGTCTTCTTGGCGAGGAGGCAATTGAAGTATTCCTGCTCATCGGTGATGCCATCACCGTCGGTGTCGGGCGAGATCGGACTCGTTTCGCTTTCATCGACGAGACCGTTCAAGTTTTTGTCTTCGCCGCGCCACTGCACTTTGATGCCCGGAATGCAGTCTTTCGTGGTCGTGAATTCACTGCAGATGCGTCCGCCTTTGATGATGCGGCAGTAGCCGTCACAGAGCCCGTCGGCGTCACTGTCGCGCTTGCGCGGATCGGATTCGCCCTTGTCGATGCGACCGTTGCGATTTTTATCCTCAATGCCGTCGATGAGCCCGTCGTTGTCGCTGTCGCGTCGAAGCGGGTCGAAGCCTGCTTGCACTTCGGTCCCATCGGGCACGCCGTCGCCGTCCGTGTCCGCGTTGAAGGGGTCGGTACGGCGGTCTCCCTCCAGATAGGAATTTAAAAAGTCATTGTCGGTGTCGGTTCCGAGCGGGAGCGGCTGGTCGGTCATGATGTAGCACGTCATCCCGCCGTAAAAGATTTCCACTTGGTGGCGGATCATGCTGTTGCTGCCGCTCTCGATGGCGCGGAGTTCCTTCGCCGTGGGCGGCCGGTAAATGCTATACTTCGGGAATTTGCTCAGTCGTTCTGCCTCACGACGCGCGCGCTCCGCTTCCGACAGGAACAATTTGCCGGGGAACCCCGCGGTATGGACGGGATTTTTCGGATCGTAATCTTCCGGAAAGCAGTATCCCCAGTACTTGATCTTATCGCCGTCCCGTCCGAGCAGCACCTTGCGCGTGATGCGCTTGATGTTCAGCGGGAGATGAAAGATGACGTGCGAATGTGCGGGGATCGTCACGCCGCTCGAGACTTCCGCTGCTTCGAACGTGCGCCATGGCACTGCCAATTTCTTCGCGGGGTTCATGACGCGACCGAGGAGATCGGTCTCCATCGGCACCGTCATGGTCGCAACGCTCCCGAGGAAGAGAGCGAGCAAAATCCAGACGGTCGGGCGCTTGAGGAGGGTGTGTATTTCGAGCGAAGACATCAAAATAGTATAGCAGAAAATTAGGGTTTTTGGAAGGGTTTTGATGAGCTAAAAATGGCTTATGGATGAGAAAAATACCCGAAGGAACAAGAAACAAAGAAAGCATCAAGGTCACAAATTTTAAAGCTCATTTTTTCATGGTACTTGGTATTTCTTTGTCATTTGTTTCTTCGGTTCTTCGAATCCTAACATGCTAATCTTTCCCTAATGGCAAAAGATTATTACTCAGTCTTAGGGCTTTCGAAGGATGCATCGCAAGATGACATCAAGAAGGCGTACCGACAGCTGAGCAAGGAGCTCCACCCGGATAAACACCCTTCGACAGGCTCAGTGCAAGCAAAGAAAGATGCGGAGTCGAAGTTCAAGGAGGTGAACGAAGCGTATGAGGTGCTCAGCAATCCCGAAAAGAAGCAGATGTACGATCAGTTCGGGACGGCGGATAAGCAGCAGGCGGGTTTCGGTGCAGGCGGGTTTGGCGGCTTCGATTTCTCCGGATTTTCGGGCCAAGGTTCACCCTTCGGCGACATCTTCGAGAGTTTCTTCGGCGGAGGACGCGGTGGCCCGCGGGAAGAGAAAGGAACGGATCTCGAAGTGGAGATCACGATTGATTTTGCAGACGTCGTGACGGGCGCGACGAAGAAACTGTCGCTTCGCCGTCAGCGCGCATGCGAGACGTGCAAAGGATCAGGCGCGAAGCCGGGTAGCAAAGTCGTCACCTGCTCCGAGTGCGGCGGCACGGGCCAAGTCACGCGTTCCGCGCAATCGTTCTTCGGAACCATCCAGCAGCGATTTGTTTGTCCCCGCTGCAAAGGCTCCGGAAAAGTTCCGGAGGAGCCCTGCGGTACCTGCAAGGGCGAAGGGAGGGTCAGCGAAACGTCTACCATCGAGGTGAAAGTTCCCTCCGGCATTCACGACGGCCAAACGCTGCGCCTTCGTGGCGAAGGCGATGCAGGACGCACGGGTACGGCTGCCGGCGATCTCTATGTGCATATACGTGTCCGTCCGGACCCGCGCTTCGAGCGCGATGGCGATGACATTCGCACAGAGACTCCCCTCTCCGCCGTGGATGCGATCCTCGGGACGGAGATTCCCATCGAGACCGTCCATGGAGCGGTCACGCTGAAGATCCCGGAGGGCACGCAGCCGCACCAAATCTTCCGGCTGAAGGGGAAGGGGCTGCCGGTCCTCAATAGCAGCCGGTTTGGCGATCACTACGTGACGGTGGATGTGGAAATACCGAAGAAATTATCCAGAGCGGAACGTAAGCTGGTGGAAGAATGGAAGGCAATGCAATAGGACGACAAAGACGACAACGAGAAAAAGATCCTTGTCGTCCTGGTCGTCTTTGTCTTCCTTCGTTAGACATCTAAATTCTCCAATCCATCATCCTGCGAGATCACCGGCGACAGCTCCTCTCCCGCCCGGTGCTTCTCCTCTTTCATCCGCATGACGATCTGGCGGTAGTCTCCTTCGCCGACGCTCTCCGTCGTCAGGTCCTTCAGCGCGGGGTTATTCGCGACGTAGAGGTGCACGATGCGGCGGAAGTACGGACTCATCGGCGCGAGCGCGATGCGGGACCCCGTGCGACGGACGAAGTCCGCCTTCTGCTCCGCGATCTTGCAGACTTTTTCCTCCTGCATTTTTCGATAGCCATCCGTATCGAGGATGATGAACGGGGATCGCTCCAGTTTCTCCAGCGTGCGGAGCATCGACTTCAGCAAGTGCTGGAGCGCATTGAGCGTCTCGCCGTGCCAACCGATGATGCGGCTGGGGTGCGGGGAGTCGATATCCATGCGGATGACGCCATCCTGCTCATGCGTGACGGCGATCCCCTTCCATTCCAAACCGAGATGCGTCAGCAGCGCGCCGAGAATGTCCTTCATGCGGTCGTCGGTCATTGTGCGACGTAGAATAGCTGATTTTTGGTTCATCATCTAGGGCTTCGGTAGCGGGGTAGCAGTGGTAGCCTTGGCAGCTCGATCACGACAAACTAGCTACCCAGCTACCGAGCTACCAAACGAACAAAAGAAAGCCCCCGGGTCACGGAGGCTTCTTCTGCGTGAGTGATGTTCGAAATTATCGGACGGCGTCCTTGAGGGTCTTTCCAGCCTTGAAGGACGGGACCTTCATCGCGGGGATGGAGATCTTCTGTGTCGGGTTGCGTGGATTGACGCCCATGCGCGCAGCGCGGTGGCTGAGCTTGAACGTTCCGAAACCCGTGATGGTCACCGGCGTTCCTTTCTTCAGATTTTTGATGACCAAATTGATGATGGCCTGAAGAGCGTCTGAAGCGGCTCTCTTCGTGATTCCCGAGGCGTCCGCGATTGCGGCGATAAGATCCTGCTTGGACATAGAAGAAATGGGGAAAGAAATAGGATCTCTTCGAGCCTACGCTTCGAAAATGCGCAGACGCAAGCCACAAAATGAGGGATGTGGCTTCGCGAAGAGCAGAATCAAATGCAAAGGGCTTCTACAAGCCAAAAATCATGAGCACCAAAGATATTCATTTCTTCGCTGCCCGAAGCGGAAAACTTGCTATCGAGATATGTTCTCGTTCGATTGTCAATCGAAGCGCACAAAGTTTTTTTTGGCTGCGTCGATTTCTCACTGATGAATGTTGTCATTGCTTCGTCATGATTTTCGCGCTACCCTCCTTCACCAGACCTTCATTCTTCTTTTTTTGTGATCCGCCTTCGCGACGAGGGTACTCATATGTCTTCATTGCATCAGTTCAGAGTAAAAATGGCGATATCGCTACGGCGGACGGGACGAGGAAAAAATAATGCTGGAGAAGCTGTTTTATACATTAATTATGTGATATGAGCGAACACTTAGTCATTGTCGAAAGTCCGGCGATCCGCCTTCGCGGTAAGCCAGCCTCGAGGTTTTCTTTATTTATTCTCCAGTCTTCCTGCGGTTCCGCTTCGGCGAGACGAGAGGAGGAAGCAATTGTATGAGCGAACATTTAGTCATTGTCGAAAGTCCGGCAAAAGCAAAAACCATCAAGCGTTTTTTGGGAAAAGATTACCTCGTGGAGGCGAGCATGGGGCACGTGCGCGACCTCCCAAGCAGTACGCTCGCGGTCGATATCGAACATGATTTCGTCCCCGAGTACGAAGTGCCGGAGCAGAAAGCGGCGGTCGTGAAACACCTGCGAGCAGCCCTCAAAGAAGCCAAAAATCTCTGGATCGCGACGGATGAAGATCGTGAAGGGGAAGCCATCGGCTGGCACCTGACGCAGGTCCTGAAGGTGAAGGATCCTACAAAAGTAAAGCGCATCGTCTTCCATGAGATCACGGAGTCGGCCATCAAAGAAGCCGTCTCGCGGCCACGAACGCTGAATATGAAATTGGTCGATGCCCAGCAAGCACGCCGCGTGCTGGACCGTCTCGTCGGCTACACGCTCTCCCCGTTCCTCTGGAAAAAAGTCTACCGCGGTCTCTCCGCCGGTCGCGTGCAGTCCGTCGCGGTGCGCATCATCGTGGATCGCGAGCGCGAGATCAAAGCGTTCGTGCCGGTGGAGTATTGGACGCTCGAGGCAGAGCTGGAAACGGGGAAGAAGGAAACATTCACGGCGGGACTTTCTAAAAAAGATGGGAAGAAATTTGTGCCAAGTAACGAAGCGGAATCGAAAGAAGCGGTGGATGCGGTGAGCAAAGGGAATTTTGTCGTTTCGAATATTGAGGAAAAGGAACTCAAGAAGACTCCCCCACCCCCGTTCACGACTTCTACGCTTCAACAGGAAGCCGGTCGCAAACTGGGCTTTTCCGTCAAACAGACGATGGTCATCGCGCAGCAGCTCTATGAAGGTGTCAGCCTCGGCAAGGGTGAGGGCATGATGGGTCTCATCACCTACATGCGTACGGACTCGCTGAACCTCAGCCAGAAAGCGCTGGAGGATGCGCAGCATACGATCGAGCAGCAGTACGGTCGCGAGTATGTGCTCAGCGAGCCGCGCACCTACAAGACGAAAGCGAAGGGCGCGCAGGAAGCGCACGAGGCGATCCGCCCGACGGAAATGGAACGCACGCCCGCGTCCCTCGCCTCCATTCTTGATCACCAACAACTGAAGCTCTACACGCTCATCTGGAACCGCACCATGGCGACGCAGATGGCGGCCGCAGAGCTGAAGAGAGTCGGCATCGATATTGAGGTTGCGAACTACACGTTCCGCGCGACCGGACAGACCGTGCTCTTCGACGGTTTCATGCGCGTCTATATGGAAGGTCGTGATGAAGGAGATGAACCGAAGGACGAGGAGGCGGAGGGCCAGGGCGAGAAATTCCTGCCGCCGCTGACGAAGGGCGAGGAGCTCGCACTGCAGGAATTGAACCCCGAACAACACTTCACGAAGCCGCCACCCCGCTACACGGAAGCAAGTCTCGTCAAAAAGATGGAAGAGGAAGGTATCGGCCGCCCGAGCACCTACGCGCCGACCATCTCTACCATCCAGCAGCGCGGCTACATCCGTAAAGAAGGCAAGCAGCTCCTCCCGGAAGAAGTGGCGTTCACCGTCACCGATCTCCTCAGCGAACACTTCCATGACATCGTCGATCTCGCGTTCACCGCGAACATGGAGCAGAAGCTCGATGACATCGCCGATGGCGACGAGTCCAGCGCGGAGTTCCTGCGCAAGTTCTTCGGGCCCTTCCAGACGCTCGTCGAGAACAAGACGAAAGAAATCCAGAAGAAAGATGTCATGAAGGAACGCGTCGTCGGCATCGACCCGGGAACGGGTCTCGAGATCATCGCGCGTCTCGGTCGGTTCGGTCCGTACGTCCAACTCGGACGTTTGGAAAAGACCGACAGCACGGAAGGGAAGAAGAAAAAGAAGGAGAAGATAAAACTGAAGAGCGCGTCGCTGCCGAAGCACATCCCCATCGAAGAAGTGACGCTGGAACAAGCATTGTCACTGCTCAGCTTTCCCCGAGATCTTGGCCTGCACCAGGGCGAAACCATCACTGTGAACCTCGGTCGCTTCGGCCCCTACTGCAAGTGGGGCACGACGTCGGCGGCCGTCCCGAAAGATATGGATCCGGGAACGATCAATTTTGAGCAGGCCGTAAAACTCCTCACCGAAACGAAAGAGAACAAGAAAAAAGCGGCCGAGCCACTTCGTACGCTGGGAGAGGATCCAAACACGAAGGGAACGATCCACGTGAAGACCGGGCGCTTCGGCCCGTACGTCACCGATGGCAAGACCAACGCATCGCTTGGAAAGAAATTCGCACCCGAGACGATCACGCTGGAGGAGGCGATCGATGTGCTCGTGAAGAAACGCGCGCGGCCGCCGAGCAAGTGGAAGAGGCGCGGATAACTCTTTCGTGTAGATCCGCGGACAGGTTGAGATTTTTCTGAAGGACCCGCAGGCAAGTATGCCTGCTCTGGTTTTAGCAAAAAATTTCGCCTGAACGAGCGCGGCTATACTTCGCCGCGCGTCCGATGTATCTTACGTGGGCCGTGATCATCCTCATGATCAGTCTTTTGCGTAGTCATGATCAGCCATCTCTCAGCAGAGAGTATTTGATTACTCATGATATAATCATGATGATCTCCATGATCTAATCATTTTTTCCCCTCCCGCCATACATCTCCGTGCCTGTAGGAAAATTTTTCCTCTCTCCATGGGGCTCTTTGTAAATTCATCACACAATTTTTGGGAGTGATCAACTATGACCGGTGAGAATGATCATCTTTCAAGTGATCACTCATCAGATCATCCTCAGGTGATCAAGCGGACTTTCTTGCGAGCGATACGGTGAACATTATCATGAGGATGATCATCGACTGATCACTTGCTCCCCTCCTCCCCATGCCGACGCAAACATTCCTCTCCATCAAAGAAGCCAGCGAGCGCTACGGCAAAGCGGAAATCACGATTCGCAGGTTCGTGAAAGCGGTGCTGGAGAAGCACGCCTCCTCGGAGCGCAAGCAAGTGCGTCCCCTGCCCGATGAAGCGGTGAAACTGAAAAAGCAGAAGCGGCCGTTTGCCTACACCATCAGCGAGGGACTCCTCCGCGAGAAGTTTGGCGCCGCCGCAGAGTCCGCAGAACAGAAAAAAGAGGAGATGTCCGAGGCGCACTACCTCTCGCTTCTGGAGAAAACGAACGCGGGACTCCTGGAGCAGATCAAGGTAAAAGATCAGCAGATCGGCGCGCTGAATACCTCGCTGGAGCAGCTCTCCGAGCGTCAACGTGAGACCAATCTCCTCATGAAATTGCTCCAAGATAAGCTGATCTTGCCTGCACCTCAGCTGAAGCGTAGGTGGTGGAGCTGGGGCAAATAATTCGGCATCAGGCCGCGGCCAAGTATGGCCGATCTCGTTTCCATATTAAAATTATTTTTATACCAAAGAGCGGGCATTCTTGCCCGCGGTTATTATCATTGGCAGCGCAGCGGAAACCGCGGGGGCTCTGCCTCCGCGTAGTTCAAAACCAGGGGGGGTCCGGGGCGAGGATTGGCTGTGCCACGTGATTGCGCGCAGCCACGTAAAACAGCTGCGCTGTCACGTGGCACGTAAAATATGCTGCTCGCTTCGCTGCGCGCAATTTTACGTGGCAGGCGCTGTAGGGATCGAACCTACGACCTTCGGTTTTGGAGACCGACGCTCTACCAACTGAGCTAAGCGCCTAGAGCCCCTCCATCGTATCTTTTTTTCGCTTATTCTGCGATTGAATCTTCAGAGCTTTCCAAATGTCTCGACGAATTCTTCCGGAGAGACATTCGCCTGCCGCAACAATCCTCGAAGGGTGCCTAGAGCGACTTCGTGGTGCAGGGGAACGACGCATCCCCTGGCTTCTTTCCTCATAACGACATGACTTCCGCGTTGGCGTACAGCCGAAAAGCCAAGCATTTGTAAGACCTTAATGATTTTCTCTGCGGAAGTGCGCGGTAGCTTAGGGAACCTCTGAAAAATATTCTCTCCGCATAACAGAGCCACAATCAGGGGTTTTCGCACTCGGAATTTGAGGAAGGTGACGCTAGGATTTTAGCATCCTCTTCCCCAAATTCGCATGTCTGCACAAGCCTCTTTTCTC
>JACPYA010000004.1 GCA_016196295.1 Candidatus Peregrinibacteria bacterium
CGCAACAACACTATTCGCCGCTTTTCTGACTTGAGCAGTCAAACCATAACACTCTTCTTTAGGGAATTTTTTAGTGATTCGATAAATTTCTTCCACCAGATCCATTCCCTTCTGCCAGGCATTGAGTTCCGTGAATGATTTCATAAAAAGTAGGCGAGTATACACCTAGCCCTAGCCCTAGCCCTAGCCCTAGCCCTAGCCCTAGCCCTAGCCCTAGCCCTAGCCCTAGCCCTAGCCCCACCTAAGCCCGTTCCATATACGTCCCCGTCTCCGTGTTCACTTTCACCTTGTCCCCTTCGTGGATGAAGAGCGGAACGTTCACGGTGATGCCGGACTCGAGCTTCGCGGGCTTGTTGCCGCCCGTGGCGGTATCACCCTTCACGCCCGGGATGGTTTCCACGACTTTGAGGATGACCGTCGCAGGCAACTGAATGCCGATGGGGTTCTCGCCGTACATGAGCGCATCGACCTCCAGGCCATCCACGAGGTAATCGGCGACCGGGCCGACCGTATCCGTCGGGAGCGGAAACTGATCGTAGCTTTGGAGGTCCATGAACGTTGTACATAGGGCGAGATTTTGCGTTTCTTTTCTCAACGAGTCAATGTTTCTCGTTACTCGTTTTTCGTTATTCGTTCGGAAAGCAGGGTTATGACAAAACGAAAAACCAAAAACGAATCAACGAATCAACGCTCATAACTGTCCTCCCTCCAGTTCTTCCGTCCCCTTCTCTTCCCGGAGCCGCTCGAACTCGCTCGGCACGTAGCGCGCGAGACCGTTCTCCGGCAGCTCGCGGTAGAGCTTCCTGAGGATCTGCGCTTGGTTCGGGTGGCCGTCGAGGGAGCGGAATTCCAGCATCAGCTGGTTCCAGCGCGAGCGCGGCAGCTTGTAGGTGAAGATGCGGTTCAGGATCTGCATCACGAGCGTGTCGAGCTCCTGTTCGGACAGGGCGGCGACGGTGGCAGCCGCGACCGCAGACTTTGGCAAGTAGGGCTCGATGTCCTTCAAGAATTCGGGGTCGATGCCGCCGACGTCCTCTTCGTACGCATCGAGCGCGACTGCAAACGTCGAGAGAGAAGCCTCTGCCTCCTTCTTCATCTCAGGAGAGAGCGAGACGGCACCTGTTCCCATGGCAGTGAGATATGGCTTCAATTGTCCGAATGTTTCCTTCGCGGAACCCACGTCCCCTTCTTCCACCGACCGCATGAGCAACGCGAGCGTATCCACCAACAGCACGCCTTCCAAATCTTCCAGATCGATGAAGCTCCCCGGAACGGCCGCGCTCGTGGCATACACCGTCTCTTTGATCAGATAGGCGGGATCATCCGGCAGAACAGCCGCCACGTCGGCGGTCGCCGCGCGTAACTGCTGCTCGATGAGGAATTGAACGAGCGTGCCTTTGCCCGAACCCGTGGCGATCTCGACGACGGTGTCTTTGTATTCCTGCAACGGCAAGGATGCGTCTTCGTGTCCTTCGGCAATGAGGGCCGCCGCTTCGTTGAGGCGCGTGTTCGCCTGAGCTAATATTTTCTGAGTTTTCGCCTCCTCGCCGAACGTGAAGAGAATGTCTACTTTCTCCGCGACGCGCTTCATGGTGTAGAGGCTGGAGGTGGGGAGGATACCGGCGAGTGCCGCGCGACGGTCGTGTTGCAGCTGGGCGATCTCGCGGCGGTGCACGGCATCGCGACGCAGGTTCTGGGAAACCCACTGCTCATCGTACCGATCCGCTGCGATTTCGTTCACGTAAACCGCTTCGGCACTCGTGAGGTCCAATCCTTCACCGGCCACGAGTGGCATTTCCTTGTCACCCCGCAGCACATCGGCGCTGCGATCCCAGACCCGGACTGCGACTGGATCGCCCTCTTTGACGGAGAAGCTTCCCTCGTGCACGAGGATTTTTCCTTGGGACGTGAACACGCTCAATCCCTGGAGGTGTCCCGGCACGAGTCCTTGCACCCAGATTTCTCCTGCGTGGAGCGTGAGGGTGCTGTCGTGTTCCGGTTCCTCTGGGCGATCGGACGTATCGTGGAGAGCGACCGTCGTCCCGGGAGCGAGACGGATGACGCCGTCATCGTGAAGGACGAGTGTCGCTTCGCCCTCGTGCGTTTGGATGAGCGCGCTCTTCGTAAAACGCAGTTCTTTGGAAACTGGCTGCCAGAGGCCGCCGATGAGGACGGAGACCTCTCCTTTCGTCGGGAGCAAAATCAACGGAGACTCCGCGACGGTGCTGGGTGCCAAAAACAGGAGCGGACTCATGCGCACCGCGATGACCACGAGGACAAACGCAGCGACCCATTTGATGCGACGTGCGTACGCCGGCGCGTACGAAGGTTCGAGACGCATCGTGATGCGCTGCTTCAAATACGCGGCGATTTCTTCGGTTGGCGTCAGCAGGTCGCGCAAATGATCGAACACGGACAAAGCGCCCACCGGCTCGATGGATGATCGAATGGATGACCACACGCGTTGGGACACGCTCTCGCTCGGTTCGATACTCCGTTTCGCTTCCGCCAAAAGACGCGGCACCATCATCTTTCTCTCCAATCGCTGCTTGATACGATGCTGCACTCCTTTGCCGGGGGTCAGACCCTCACCGATCTTCCGGAGCAGAGGCTCGGTGGAGCTCTCCTCGGAGGGAGCCGGCCCCAAAGGGGACCCTTTGGGTGGGGTCGGGCCTAGAAAGCGCATAGACACTGCATAAAACGAAGTAAAAGGGCTTCTGTTACACGGAATTCTTCATTTCGGAGGGCAAAAGGGACTCGAGCTTACGCAGAGCGCGCATTTTGAGGACCCGGACTCCCCCCTCGGAGGACCGAAGCACCCTTGCGACCTCCCGGTGCGGCAGTTCGGCGACATAGGAGAGGAGCAGGACTTCGCGGTAGCGGCGGGGCAGTTGGTCGAGCGCCGCGCGCACGATGCGCAGCACATCCTTCTGGCGAAAGTTGTGATCCGCTCGGTTCAGCGTGTCTTCATCCATCAAGTCCTCCGACACCTCTTCAAAGTGTCTCTGACTCCTGTACGTATCGATGACGGTATGGCGAGCAATGCGAAACAGCCACGCACCGAACGGAATATTCTTGCGCGCTTTGAACGTGTGGAGTTTCTCCCACGCTTTCACGAAGACATCGGACACGAGATCCTCGACGAGGTCGCTCGAGACGCGAAACGCGGTGTACCGATAAATCGGCAGAAAGAAATGATCGTAGAGACGACCGAAGGCCTCGGTGTCTCCGCTCTGGGCCCGTGTCACGAGCGCCAGTACAACCGCCTCCTCCACAAAGGGCTTATGGTCCATGGAAGCAGAAGTATAAGAGTAAGGACGGTTTTGAGCTAGGGATTCTTGAGCCTAAAAGCTCGAAGAAACAAGAAACAAAGAAATATTCAAAGCATCAAATTTCAGTTCATTGAATAGTGAAGTTTGATGCATTTCTTTGTTATTTGGACACTTCGGAACTTCTCATCCTACTCCCACTCGATCGTCCCCGGTGGCTTGCTCGTCAGATCAAAAAAAACAAGATCAATGCCGGAAAGCTTCATGATTCGTTCGGTCATCCGAGAAAGAACTTCTGGAGGCAATACAGCCGCGTTCGCCGTCATCGCTTCTGCGGACTCCACTGGTCGAAGAACGATCGCCTGCCCACCGTAGTCCCGCTCAGCGGGACGAAGGTGGGATTGCCTGCCCTCCGATCCGTCTCGGCGCGGCCGAGCCGCGACGGAAGCCTTGCCTGCCGGCCGTAGTCCGCCTGAGGCGGACGAAGGCTGGGCGGAGGAGGGACCGCCTTTCTTGATGCCAACGGGAAGGAGCACGACCGGAAACTGCCAGATCTTTTCGTAGAGTCCGGCCTTGCGCATCTCCTCATCGACGATGGCATCCGCCTCTCGTAACAGATCCGCTCGGTCAGGCGTCAGCGTGAGCGGCGAGAGCGTCATCTCCGCGACCGTCGATTGCGACGTGCAGAGCAGCACGCGATTGATCGCTCTGTTGCGATTGGGGATCTCCGTCGCGAGCCGCACATGTTCGCTCGTGATGACAGAGGGAGCAGGCGCGAAGAGTGCCAGTGCATGTCTATACGTGCGGCCATCCCCTTGCACACCCACCGATTTAGTCGGCAGCACGGCATGATCGATCCCAATATGGAGTCCTATGTCCTCCGTCCTCAGTCCTACGTCCTTTCCGTCACTGCAGAGGATGCGCACGCCGAGCCCTGGCCCGGGGAATGGATGACGCCAGACGAGCTCGTGTGGCAGCCCGATCTCTTCTCCCAGCTTTCGCACTTCATCCTTATAGAGATCCTTCAGTGGCTCGATCACGAGCCCTTTGTCGATCATCTTCTGGATCGCTTCGACACGATTGTGATGCGTCTTGATGTGGTCGGCGTGCTTCGTGCCGCCGGTCTCGATGGTATCCGGATAGATCGTCCCCTGCCCCAGCATCCAGCCGT
Organism: Candidatus Peregrinibacteria bacterium; assembly: GCA_016196295.1. Classification (GTDB taxonomy): domain Bacteria; phylum Patescibacteriota; class Gracilibacteria; order Peribacterales; family Peribacteraceae; genus JACPYA01. Next base: position 4,441 of record JACPYA010000004.1, read on the forward strand.
CCTCAGCCTTCAGGCCGATCTGCTCGGAGACTCGTTTCTGTACGTTCAAAAATGTATCGCCGATCGCTTTCCTCTTTTTTTCCGGATCAGTGAGGCCTTTGAGCGCCGCGAAGAACTCTTTCGATGCGTCTTCGACGCGCAAGTTGTGGATCCCGAGTCTCTCGAATGCCACTTGAATCTGCTTCACTTCATTTTTGCGCATGAGCCCCGTATCGACGAGCAGTCCCTGCACCCGGTACGGACCGAGCACCTCATTGAGGAGCGTGAATGCGACCGTCGAGTCCACTCCTCCGGAAACGAGCATGAAGACTTTTCGGCCTGCCGGTCGTAGTCCGCCTGAGGCGGACGAAGGCTGGTCGCCGACTTCCTTTTGGATCTCCGCGCCAACGTGCTTGGCGTAACTTTCGACCGACCAAGGGGCGGGGCCGCAGAGATCGACAAATCGCTTGAGAATATCGAGGCCGTGCTCTGTATGCGTCACTTCCAAGTGGAACTGCACGCCGTATATTTTCTTCTTCTCGTTCGCCATGCCCGCGTGGGCACTGTCGCCGGACTTCGCTGTGTGCACGAACCCTTCCGGCAACATGGAGACCTCATCGCCATGCGACATCCACACGCGCAGATGTTTGGGGAGTCCTTGGAAGATCGTCGCTTCTTTCACGATGGTGACCTCCGCAGAACCGTATTCTTTCGTCGTGCCGGGGGTCACTTTTCCGCCGAGCGCATGCGCCAACCACTGGTGGCCATAACAGATACCGAGCATCGGGATCCCGAGCTCCAAGATCTTCGGGTCCGCCTGGGGGCTTCCCGCGTCGTACACGCTCTGCGGTCCGCCGGAGAGGATGATGCCCGCTGCGTCCTTCAATTCTTTTGCCGGGGTCTCCGGCGGAAGAATCTCCGAAAAAGCCCCCATCCGCCGTACGCGACTTCCAATCAGGTGGGCATACTGACCCCCGAAGTCGAGAATAACGATCCCTCTCTTTGGATCGGGACGGGTGCTACGGGAGTGGATCATGGCGCAAGGATACCTTCTCGATCAGTTGTTTGACAAAAGAAGAAAGTAGGAATAAATCACTGATATGCAGATATCAGAACTCGAACTGAGACAGGCACACGTGACGAGGCGGGAGTTGCTCAATGCACCCCGACATTTTTGTCAAAATGAACTCTTTCCGGAGACCCGTGGAATCACGAAGCGATTACTGGATATAAAAGTTTCGCATAAGAAACACGATGTCACTCCCGTTCTGGACGAAGCCCATGGGAACCGGGCAGCAACTCTGGAAGTTCTCCTGAGCGCGCTTACTGAATCCGAGCGTGCAGCCATCGAATCGTTGAGGAAGCCAGACCCCCAATTCACGATTGAAAGAGAGCTCGGAAAATTTGTCGCCCTCCTGCAAGAAGTCTTATCCCGGGCGCCATCGGGATTTGAATCGCAAGTTCTGAGGAAGCTTTCAGAGCAAAATTCTTCCATTTTGGGCCCCGTGCGCAACGCCATCGACGCTCTGCAGCAAGCGGCATCGGAAGCATGGCAAGCAAAACCGGTCGATCCAAATGCCGCGCAAACCGTCCTTCAAGAGCCAGCAACTCCTAAGTAGATTTCTTCGACGAGTGAACGATCGCAGCAAACATCCATACGGTGTATGCCACTGCACTGTCTTCCCATGCATGTAAGAAAAGCGCAGCGATGCTGATACCGAGGAAGGACAGAAAAATAGAAAGTGGAAAGTAGAAAGTGGAAAGAGAATGCTTTTCTGATGCACTTTCCATTTTCCCTGCCCGTCCGGCAGGCGGGCATTTTGCACTTTCCACTAATCTCTTGAGAACAAGTATTATGAGCATTACATACATAACGAAACCAATCACTCCCAACTCCACGCCGATCTGCAGGTACCAGTTTTCCGGCAAGCGCGGACAGTTGCAGTCGCGATCCCGCGGCTGAACCTGCGTGTCTCCGGCAAATGCACAGAGCTCGGGGTGGTCTTTGGCCCACGATGCATCCGATCCCTCCGGGAGATAGACACACGGATCGCTGATGCGATTGCTGGCGGGGCCAGCCGTGCCGAGGCCCAGGCCGAGAGGGTGCGCGATCATGGTTTTGATAGCCTCCAGAGGACGCGCGATGTGATCGCTGGAGGAACCGGCGCGCAGGAGGATGTCCGGTGCCACGAGGATGCCGACTGCAAGGAGAATGACGACGAGCGTCGTGAGTTGCAGAAGAACAAGCTGCAAGCCTCTCCGCGAAAGTCGCATCGCAAGACCGAGGACGAAAATGATCGCCGCGGCGATCCACGCACTGCGGCTGAAGGTGAGAGCGATCGCGATTGCAATCAGTGCCGCCAGGGCTCCCCTCCTCCACTTGAGAAGAAGGTGCGGATGACGGACCAGAATGCTCCACGGAACGAGGAGCCAGAGCCCGAGCTGATTCGGCCCGCTCATCACACTCTGGATGCGACGCACCCCGAGGGCCTCGATGTGTTGGAAGGCCGCGAGCGGAGCGTCTGGCAGATAGAGGGAATGCAGCCCGCTGTAGCCAAGCGCGAAGAAGAAGCCCCCGGGAAGGAAAAAGCTCACGATGCCGTACGCCGCGATGACCCCCCCGACGATCAAAAGCATATCAACCAGTTGTTTCCTGAAGCGCTCACTCCAGGGAACGCGACGGAGGATAAAAAACGTGACGAGTGGGATGAAATCGTACTTAAATCCAAAGAGGTAGAGCTTCCAATCGCCATGCATCAGTGCCGTCACACCCAGAGAGAGGAGGATCAATCCCGCAATCAGCCAATCGATCGCATCCACCGATGCCGCCATTTGTTTTATGACCGCAGGCGCCGATTGCAATCGGCGCCTTCCGAAATATTCCAAAATACATAGGCAAAGGATCAAGCCGAGAAGCATCTCTTTCCACAGTGTCAGAGGAGCCCACGGCGCATGTCCCGGCCCAAGGATGACTTTCGTCAAAACCGTAACGAGCAGCGCATGAAACGGGAGAAGTGCGATCAAAATGATCGTAAGACGCTCACGAAGGCTTTGGATCATAGTGGGAATACTAGAGTACTCGAGTACTAGAATAATAGGGCGCTCGATAAACCCAGTATTCTATTATTCCAGTACTCTCAATCGTTCCTCATCTGTTCTAAAGACCTCGCCTGAGGCAAGGACTTTTTCTACGGCATCGATACATGTGCTGCTGACATTCTTGCCGTAGAGCTTCGGCGCTTTGCGCATGTCTTTGTTGTCCCACGCAAACTCGATCATCTTCTTCACGAGAGCGGCATCCATCGGCGGAGCGATGAGATTCCCTCCCCCCATCGCGGACTCCGACCGATCGGACCCGAAGCGAAGCGTGACGCACGGAACCCCGAGCGCATTCATTTCCTCCTGCATGGATCCGCTATCCGTCGCACAGACCGCGGCCTTGTCCATCGCCGCGATGACGTCGCCGTATTCCGGCCACACGTCACTCAAGACAAAATTCGGATGCTTCTTCGCGAGTGTCATGACTTCGCTCTCCAGGTTGAATCGCTTGAACGCAGCTTTCGTTTGAATCATGGAAATCAGCAGAACTTTGCGACCGTCTTCAATCAAACTCTTCATCGCATTGTAGATCGCCATGAAGCGCTTTTCGGAAATGCAGTTCTCGCGGCGGTGAATGCAGAATCGAACGAAATCGCCATTTTTGAGAACCGGATACTTCTCAAATATTTTGGATTTCTTTGCTTGCTTCAGCGCCTCCTCCGTCGCATCGACAACGGAATTCCCGACGACAAAGATGCGATCCTCCGGAAATCCTTCCGAGAGCATGAATTCTCGGTCGAGTTCCACCGGAGCGAGGTGGATGCCCGTCGCGCACTCACTGCAGCGCGTGTTGAATTGCTCCGGGTATGGCTCGAGAGAACCTCGTTCCCAATTGTTTTTATTCATTAAGAATTTTCTCCATTCTGGAATATTGAATGTTGAATATGGAATATTGGATTTCCCAACATTCAACATTCCATATTCAACATACTTCGGAGTAAGTGTCCGAATTCCTGCCTCGACATGTACAGACGCAAATCCATGGCAAAAACCCGCGTTGCTCGCCGCCATGGCGGTCGTCGTGTCGCCATGCACGTACGGGATCACGGTCTTCCCACCTCCGCTCTTCGAGCTACGGCGGGCAGGCCCTCGCTTGATTTCTCTGATGAGCCATCCCAATCTCCCAATGATCTGACTCACGACTTCATACATCTCCCCGCGGACATTCAGGTTGAAGTCCGGCTCCACGCCAAATTCTTTCAGCATTCCTCCGCTCAGGTTCTCGTCGTAGTGCTGACCGGTATGCCCGAGAACCGCGATGTGCCCTCGTTTCTTGAGCTCTCTATACAGAGGCACCTGCTTGATGATGTCCGGCTTCGTCGCAATGAGGATCACATGCACGTGGCGATCCTTGTGATCCGCCATCTCCTCAAAAAACCGCGGAGACCGAAAAGTGATGCCTTCCATGGGCCTATGGTAGCGCAAAATCCCGCAGGCTATCTGGAAAACTTGCTCCCCAGACAGGCTCTCAGTACGGTGGTCATGTGCCTGGTCTCGAAAAAGAACACCGCGCAGATGGAGAATGCGACGCCGCCCGTCGGCAGGGAGATATGGGCATTCCGAGAGTGGCAGGCGAGATACTGAAAAAATTCAGAAACGGACAAGGAGGCTTGATTCCCTACATGCAAGATCCTTTCATGGAAGAACAAACGCCGCCGCTGAGTGATCGCTGATCACACTCTCCCCTTCTCTACTCGCTTTTCCGTGGTTGATGATGCTTTGGTGACGATGCCCAGGACTTCGCGCATCTCTTTCTTCACTACTTTTTTGCCTTCGAATGTATAGATATACGGAGTGCAGAGGCCGATTTCCATCTCGGCGGCTGCTTCGGGATCCATGTGATCCAAATACTTGATGATAGGTCGTAGGCTGTTGCCGTGCGCCGCAACGAGCACGTTCTTTCCCGACGCCAGGAGCGGGAGGATCTTCTCCAAAAAATACGGGAGCGTGCGCTTCTCGCAATCTTCGTGGCTCTCCCCGTTCGGCGGACGCGTGGTGTAACTCCGGCGCCAGAGCTTCACTTGTTCCTGGCCGTACTTCGCCGCCATCTCCGCCTTGTTGAGCCCTTGGAGATCCCCGTAGTGCCGCTCGTTCAGCGCCTTGTCCTTCTCAATAGGAATGTTCGTCTGATCGAGCTCCTCCAAGATGATCGAGAGCGTGTCCTGCGCGCGGACGAGGCCGGACGTGAATGCATGATCAAATCGGAGATCTTTCAAGGCCTTTCCCGTCTTCTTTGCATCGGCTTTTCCCTGTTCGGTCAGCGGAACATCGATCCATCCCGTGAAACGGTTTTCCAGGTTCCATTGCGATTGTCCATGCCGGAGGAGTACAAGGAATGCCATCCGCCGCGATCGTAACACGTAAAGCCGCTTCGCGGCACGTGTCGCCGACAGGGATGGAAGATGGGCCCAATACGGCTACGCGATAAGAGTGGAATAAGCTGTAGTCGAAATTCTTGTCTCGGCGTAGCGATACGAGTCCGGCGAAGTCCGCCTAAGGCGGACGTAGTCGGATCGCTTCGCCGATATCATGACAATGGAGCACAGGGAACGATAAAATGATCATCGCGAAGCCGGACAAATTCTGCTATACTAATCAGATTTATGGACATCGCTCGCCTCTCTCGCTTTCGGTTCCTGCACACCATCGGGTGGGCGGTGCTCGTGAGCGGTTTGATCGTCCTCGTCGCCGCCGGCCTCGGCCGCGCGGCCATCAACCTGAAAGCAGCCCTGACGGACAAGCCGGACATCGCGATCTATTTGCTTCTGCCGGAGGAAGAGATCGGCAAGACGACGTTGCTGCGCGAGAAAGAGGATGAGCGTGATTACCTCGCCGAAACGAAGGACGGCCCGAAGCTGGTGAAACTCAAAAAGGGCGAAGAGGAATGGTACGTCGTGGAAGTGGAACAATTGCACGAGTGATCCTGGAAAGTTCCGAAGAAACAAAAGACAAAGAAAACTTCCAATGAACAATTTCAACCCTGGTCATTGATTGAGTGAGGATTGTGATTTTCTTTGTTCCTTGTTTCTTCGTGATTTATTTCAAACAGGATTATTCCTGCCGAACCTGCGAACAAGAAGCGGAAATACAACCACTGCATTCCAGATCCGTTTGATCCTCGTCGGTTCGCGCATCACTCTCCAGAGCCACTCGAGTCCGAGCATGCGAAATGCGTTCGGCGCGCGCTTCGCTTTCCCGGAGAGAAAATCGAATGCGCCGCCGATACCCATCGCGAGGCGCACGGAGTGAAGATCTTGCTTGTAGCGATCGATCCAGAGGTCTTGGGCGGGTGAACCGAATGCCACGAGCAACACGTGCGGCTCCGCCGCATTGATCCGACGGAGGATCTCCGGAGCATCTGCCTCGCGGGGCGACCCGCTGAAGATCCCGACGACTCGCAGTCCAGGATTTTTATTTTGAAGCGCCACGGCCGCAGCCTCTGCGATGCCGGGAGCGGATCCGAGCAGGAACACGCCATGTTGCGAAGGCAGATCGCTCAAGAACGCCGTGACCGTATCGATGCCCGTCACGCGCTCGGGCAAGTGCTGACCCGTGTGCCTCGCCATTTTTACAAGGCCGATGCTGTCGGGGATCCGCAGCGACGCATTCTGCAGCACAGATCTGAAGGCAGGATTTCTCGACGCCTCCACGAGCATCTCGCTGTTGGGAGTCATGACATGATGGAAGGACGCAGTCTCGACGAACGCACGCAGGCGTTCGATTGCCTGGGGCATCGTCACGGCATCGATGGAAACGCCGAGAAGGGTGACGGTGTGCATATATGCATTCTACCTATATTGGATCGCCCGAATGGAAACCAAAGAGACCAAGGAGACCGACGAGACCAAAGATCCTTGGTTTCTTTGGTTTCCTTGGTCTCATTGGTCTCCTACTATGCGTCCCCATGCAAAAAGCTCTCCTCTGCGGTCTCACCCTCATGCTCGTTGGATGTCTGTCCATCGAATCCAGGCGCGCCATGCCAGAAGAGCACACGCAGATTTCGGCGGAGGGAGAAGCGAGCTCTTCGAAGATCGTCTTTCCGCTCTTCGGGAGCGGCGCCATCGCAGAGAGAATCCTTGAGACAGGCATCTTGGAGATCGGCAACCGCGAGGCGCCCCTCGTGCTCCTCCTCTTTACGAATCACAGCTGCCGCTACTGTCGCCAATTCCAGGAGGACCTCTATCCTCTCCTTCTCAAGGAGTTCATCGAGCCGGGAGTGTTGCGCTTGCAAGTGACCGTGCTCCCTCTCCAAAAATATCCGCAGAGCCGTATGGCACTTACGTCCATTCTCTGTGCCGCCCATCAAGGAAAAGGCGCCGCGATGCATAACCTCCTCTTCTCGATCCCGATCAACCAGCAATCGATCCTCGCGGAAATAGAGGAATGGCCGATGGACCGCGATCTCTTCCGCTCATGCCAGAATGATCCCGTTATCGGCCTTCGGATCGCAGAGCTCGAAAGCCTCGCGCGGAGCCTCCATGTGACCCTCGTCCCGACTTTCTTCCTCAATGGCGAAAAATTCGTCGGCCTTCCGGACGCCGCTGAGCTGCGCGGGAGGATCGAAACGAAGCAGAGAGAGGTTGTTGGAAAATAAAATTAAGATTACGCAATGCCACTATTGTGTGAAGCATTGGCAGCCTTTGCCCAATGAAAAAGTTTTGTAATTCAACTCGACTGTATCCGTCATCACACGCGTAACTCTTTCCCCATCTCCCCTATGCCTTTCGCCCATCGGTATATGGCCAGTCTCACACTTTCGGCAGTGCTCGTGAGTATGTGTGCATTCGTCGGTAGCGCCCTCGCCCAGCCCGTCCCTTTCACGAAGGATCCGTTCACCGACGTGCCGAAGACACACCCGTACTACGAAGCGATCGAGTACCTTCGCAAGAATAACATCGTGCGCGGCTACATCGACCCCGCAGACCCAAATCCGCAGGGTGCCACGTTCAAACCGGACAATCGCATCAACCGCGCCGAGTTCGTGCAACTCGCGACGAACCCGTTCTTCCTCAGCGGCGAGAGCATGAATGACTGTCTGCAGGAGCACTTCCCCGGGGACTCGACGTTCGTCGTCTTCACGGACGTATTCCGCGATGTGTGGTACGCCGATGAAGTCTGCATCGCAAATATCAAGGACTTGGTGAACGGCTACCCGGACGGCAGTTTCAAGCCCGGCGCCTACATCAACTTCGTGGAAGTCGCGAAGATCCTCAGTAACGTCTTTGTCCTGAATACGGAGGAAGAGCCGGGCGAGAATTGGCACTGGCCGTACGTCGAGAAGATGGGCGAGCTCCATGCCATTCCACCTTCCGTGTACAGGCTCAACTCCATGATGACACGCGGTGAAATGGCGGAGATGCTCTTCCGGTTGAAGGCGCAGAATACGAGTAAGCCGAGCAAGACTGCGGCGCAGTTGAAAAATCGATATGAGTAAACACCCACATCATCCCAAAATCGCAGGTCAGAAATATTTCTGACCTACGATTTCTGAATGCGGATCAATTTCCGTCGTGCTGTCATCCCCGAAAGAATCGCAATCGCAGATCGATCCACCGAAAATTCTTCCGCAAGGAACCGGATCAGCTCTGCATTCGCCGCGTTCTCTTCCGCTGCCGCCGCAATGGAAATCTTCACGCTTCCATCGATCATGATTTCTTTCACCTCCGTCCTGGAAGCTCCGGGCCGGACGCGAATGGAGAGATCGACGATACCCTTTTGAACGAATATTTTCTTGAATGCTTGTAACATACATGAATGTTGAATATTGAATGTAAAATGTGGGAGCCTCGCCCAATATTCCATATTCTACATTCCATATTCCCCATATGAAGCACATCGGCATTGTCGGCATCACTGCGGAGGGAGCGGCCCTCTGCTACCAAACGATCTGCAGGGAAGCGGCGAAGAAGTTCCCGGATTTCAAGCATCCGGAGATCTCCATCCATCAACGATCGTTTCACCACATCCTTCAGGCACAGGAACGCGGCAAGTGGAATGCCGTTGCTGGGATGATCCTCGAGTCGATCGAGAAATTGCATGCAAGCGGCGCGGAGTTTGCGATCATCCCGGGAAATTCGGTGCACTACGCCATTAAATTGGTTCGGCAGAAGTCGCCGATCCCGGTCCTGAGCATCGTGGAAGTCGCGGCGGAAGAATGCATGGAACACGGCTACCGCAAAGCGGCGATCCTCGGCGTCGGCTTCACCATGAAAGGAGGGCTCTACATCGAACCGCTCAAGGACAAAGGCATCGAGGCCTACACGCTCCCGGAGGTGGATCAAAAAACCGTGAGCGACATCATTTACCAGGAGATCGTGCCGGGAAACGTGACGGAGCGCGGTCTCGAGCGGCTCTACGGAGTGATGAAGCGCGCACGGAACCAGAATTGCGACGTCGCGATCCTCGCGTGCACGGAACTCCCGATCGTCCTCAGTGAAGATAAATCCGATCTTTCGCTACTGGATACCACACGCTTGCTCGCGAAGAAGGCGTTTGAATATTCCCTGAAAGAAGATTGATGAAGGACGCGGCCAGGAATGGCCGCTCTCATTTCTAAAATAAATTTTCACCCATAGAGCGCCCATTCTTGGGCGCGGTTATCCCAATTGCCCCCTCCTCCACTTCTCGATCTCCCCGTGGTTGCCACTGAGGAGCACATCGGGGACGCGTAGCCCGCGAAATTCCTCCGGCCGCGTGTAATGCGGATATTCTTTGCGGCGACCGAGCGCCTTGGAGAAGCTTTCTTCCTTGGAAGATTCCTCTTTGCCCAGCACTCCGGGGATCTGCCGCGCGACGGCATCGATCAGCACCATTGCGGGGAGCTCTCCGCCCGTGAGAACGTAATCGCCAATCGAGATTTCTTCGTCGATCCACCCGCCATCGATCACGCGCTGGTCGATCCCTTCGTAGTGACCGCAGAGGAGGATCAACCAATCATGTTTCTTTGCGATCTTTTCGACCATTCCTTGTTTTAATTTTTTCCCGCGAGGGGAGAAATAGATTTTGTGAGGCAACTTTCCACTTTCCACTTTCAGTTTTCCACTGACCGCTTCAATTGCTTCCACTAACACATCCACTCTCATGATCATTCCTACCCCTCCTCCATACGGACTGTCATCAATCTGATGATAATTTCCCATTCCAGACTCTCGTAGATCATGAAAATGAATCTCCAATAGCTTCTGATCGACCGCACGCTTCAGGATGCTCTCTGTCAGAGGGCCCTGAAACATGCCGGGGAAGAGGGTGAGGATATCAATCCGCATTGCCATACCGTAGCGGAAAATCACGTACAATGCAGCCATGATCAAAAGAACAGACACATCGCCGATGGAGAGCCATTCGGGATACATGGATTGCAATTTGGAAAGTGACGCCTTGCTTATGAAAAAAAAGATAGATGGCTTGGATAAGCATCCGACGTTCGACCGTGCCAGAGATGTTGCCGTTTATTTGCATCAGTTTACATTTCACATCACACGAGCACTCAGAAGGTACGGCACCGACTATGAGAATCGAGGACAGAAATTCATCGATCTTGCGGAACGAGCTGTTCGCGCGGTCTCGTTCGTGGGATATCCTGAATGCTCACAATCCATCATTGCATCCAAAAATGAAATCGTCAGGGATGTGTTTCGTATTTGCAGATCCGTAACCAAAAAGACAGAGTCGATCAGCCTGCTACGATGACCCCCATGACCGAACCTCTCGTTTCCATCCTCATCCCAACGTATAACCCGAACCCTGAGCACCTGCGCGCGGCGCTCAAGTCCGTGCTGGCACAGACAGAGGACCGATGGACACTCCTTATTCATGATGATGCATCGTCTTTCGATGTGCGCGAGCACATCGGCATCGCACTCGAAGATTCACGCATCACATTCCTCCGGTCGAAGAATCGCCTCGGCATCGGCGGCAATTGGAATGCATGCTTGAAACACAAGGGGTCCGCTCCGTATGTGCAATTTCTCTTTCAGGATGACACGTGGGATCCGGAATACGTGGAACGCGCGACAAAAACCCTGGAGGCACACGCGGACATCGACTTCGTCGTGGTGGATCATGCGTATGCGTTTGAGAACATGGGAGAGGTTCAACCTTTCTACGATGCATTGCTCCGCGAGCGTCGGGCGGTCGCACCCGGGCGGCACGATGGCAGAGAATTCCTCCGCGAGTGGCTCCGGAGAGGAATCCACCCGAACCTGATCGGAGAACCGAGCTTCGTGATGATGTGCCGCAGCTTCGTCGAGCGCGTGGGGTTGTTCCGGGAAGATATGCCGCAGTGCCTGGACGCCGAGTACTGGACGCGCTGCTGCATGAAGGGCAATTTTTCGTACATCAACGAAAACCTCGGGAGCTTCCGCGTGCACAAGAGCGCCGCGAGCGCGCAGAACGAACAAGCAGGAGCCGGCATCTACGATCGGTTCCGCTGTTTTCAGTTGATCATCGAGGCGCTTCCTCCCGGGGAGCTGCGCCACGAAGCAATCGACGCGAGAAATGCGGCGCTCGATACGATGGTGAAGAAATTTTTTGGCCGCGTGCGCGGCGGCAAGCGCGTTTCGACGAAAGGCGGCGGTTCACTTCTGCCCTTCGCGCTGCGTCATCCTCTTCTCGTGCTCGGGACGGTGTTACGACAAATACGCACGAGATAAGAAACTCCGTGAAATAGTGGATCCAAGGCGGTTTTTATGATTGAATGAACAATCGGCGTCAGGGATTTTTTGGTCATTCAGATGAAGGGAGAACGAACGACGATGGGACTACACACGCCGGAAGCAATCGTGGATGCCGGTGGCAGGCAACTTTTGACGGGAGACTACCAAAGTCTCCATGCACAACTGGAATGCAATGCCGGTGATATGGTCATCGTGATGCTGACCCGCGACATTCCGGAGAATCAGCTCGTCATTATCAGGAACGAAGAGGCGTGGATGAGAGAGCGGAGTAGCGATCAGGATGTTATTGGCTTTTTTGCATTCCCCGTGGGGAGGATGCACTTGATTCCCGCGGCCCCGGCCCGTGAACCGGCCCTTTCCTGATCACCCTGGCGTCACGGTCCCGCCCTTGCGGGACCACTCAATCCCTCGGTCCCGCATGCGCGGGACGAGGGATTTTTATCATTGGCATGAACCCCGGAGCAACCTGCCTGCTCCTCGAGTCTGAGCTCGCCATTCGGCCGCGAGCTCATGGCCGAGCGGGAGTCGAAGACCGGCAGGCAGGGCTTTGGACTCTTTTTTTCCGACGCGGAGCATCGGGGAACCCGCCCGATCCGAACGATCAGATCGTTCGGGCGGGTCAAACCATCGACTTCGCTTACAGTGCCACAACACAAAAGCCCCTTGTCCGGCGTAGTCCCGCACTTGCGGGACGAAGTCGGATTGAACATTGCGTTCTCACGGTTCATTCCTCATACTGACGATCATGACGATTTCCTCTTCCAAGCTCGCGGGCCGCGGCGCACGCCTGGTTGCCATGATCACCGACAGCTTCGTCTACCTGCCTGTTTTGGTCCTCATGATGGTCACCACTGGGCCGGACTCACGAGGGGGGGCCATGATGATCTGGTTCCTTCTCGGCTTTGCTCTCTTCATCTATCAGATGTTCCTCCTCACGCGCGACGGCCAGACCATTGGGAAGAAGGCGATGAACATCAAAATCGTGCTCCATACAACGGGCAAAAATGGCGGATTCCTTTCGAACGTCCTCCTTCGCGTGTTCGTGAACGGCATCCTCAGCATTATTCCTTTTTACGCGCTCATCGACGCTCTCCTGATCTTCCGCGAAGACCGCCGTTGCATCCACGATCTGCTCGCGGGGACGAGCGTGGTAAAGGCGTGATTACTGCCATTCCTTTGGGCAGGCGATTTGTATTTTTCCGGCAGTGACTGTTTTTGGGAACAACGAGATTTTGAGATGCTTTTCATTCATCTGCAAAATATTGCCACATGCACTCGCGATTCTTTTTCCTTTGCCATTAATCGGAAGAACACATGTGAATTTTTTTGCTGGAAACGTCTTACGTACAGATTCAATGGCAGGAACCAAATCACTATCGCCCGAAAAAATAATCGCATGGTCAAAAAGATTCTTATAAGCGTATTCGAGAATTTTTACCGCAATATTCACATCTGTTCTTTTCTCCTCATACGTTTCAAAAATCAATTCTTTCGGGAGCAGCATTTCCGGCACCGAAGATTTGATGACTTTATTTTTGCCCCTGAAAAAATTTTTCGTCACCTTTTGATAGGATCCTAAAATGACTTGCACCCCATTCGCACTGAGAGCTTGCACATATTTTTGATGCCTATCCTTCTTTTGCTGATCCCATGTGGAATAGGCTGTGAAATACAACACTTGTCTCATATGTTCAGTCGGCAAAACAAATTGACTGCACAAAGTTTTTATATGCAGCCATTTATACATCTGATGACTGAAGTTTTTATCAATCGCATGATAAAGATTGAACCCATCGACAAAGCAACAAACATTCATAGGTGTGACAGTAAGAGTATCATATAAACCAAGCCCTTGTGGGGCTTGGGGTTTGCATGGAGTTCTCCATGCAGAGGGTATGCATCTATTGTATCAAATGTGAGAAATTGTGAGAATAGCAATAAACCACAAAAACCGACGATTTAAACGAAATCCTTCATGAAGGACGACACATCCGCAATCTTGAATGCCAGTGGAGATCCGCTTTCCAGTATCCGTTGCAAGAACTCGGGCCTTCTTGAAGTCGGTGGGATCATGCCCCTCGGCATTCGCATCGTAGCAGCGCTCCAAAAGATAATCGTGCGTCGCGAATTTGTTGTAGGTCGGGCACGCCTGCAGCACATCGACGAACGCAAAGCCGCGGTGCTTCATCGCCGCTTGGAAGATCTTCGTCAGCTGCGCGATGTTGCCGGAAAATCCGCGGGCGACGAAGGTCGGCTCCAGGGAGAAGACGAAGTCCATGGAGGGGAGCGTGTGCTCCGGAATGCCATTGGGAGACGTGTTCATCGGCTGGCCCTGCCAGGTGAGTGCGCTCGCCTGCCCCAGGGTCAGGCCGTAGTTCGCATTGTTGTGGAGGATGAAGACCATCGGGTAATTGCTGCGAATCGCGTGGACGAGGTGACCGACTCCTTCCGAGAAGCTCGCGCCATCGCCGCCAACGGCGATCACGGGAACGTTTGGATTTGCCAGTGCGGCACCGGCAGCGAAGGGAAGGACACGGCCGTGGAGACCGTGGAAGCGGTAGCCTTGGAGCTTGTCGCTCATATTCCCGTGACAACCGACGTCGTAGCAGAGCAGCACCTGCCACGGTTGGAGACCGGACTCCACGAGCGAGCGCTTGAGCGCCGTCCAGATGCCGTAGTCGCCGCAACCGTCGCACCACGTGCACTGGGTGTCGCAGCTGTAATCCTTCATGGACGGGCCGGTTGGAGAGAGAGGGATGGACATTGGACGAAGATACAAGATGCAAGATAGAAGAAACAAAACTTACCGCGTTTCTCGTATCTTGTTTCTTATTGTTTCTAATAATTCATTGTAAAAGAAAGGTCGGCCGTCGTACTTCAAAATCTTCTCTTTGATCATCACACCGCACTCCTGTGCAAGCAGCATTCCCAGCTGTCCTTGCGCGTTTCCTTCGATGAGGACTGTCTTCTTCACCTTCGCATGGAGCTTCGAGAAAAGTTCTGTTTTGAGTGGCCAGAGGTAGGTGAAATGCAGGTATGCAGCTTTGAGCCGTGGGTCTTGAGCTATGAGAGTCTCCAACACATCAAGAACGGGTCCTTTTGTGCTGCCCCAACCTACGAGCAGCAGATCTAACTTTTCATCGTTACTTTCCACTTTCCACTTTCCACTTTCCACTTGATGTAATGTCGGTTCAGGCAAAGTTTTTTTCAGAGCATTCATTTTTCGTAATCGCTTATCGAACTGCGCCTTCGTATTCGGCCCCGTTTCATCGACGGTGCCGGAGGGATCATGCTCGTCTCCCTGTGCGGCAAAGGTCGCGGCTTCGCTACCTGGGAGCCATCGCGGCGAGATGCCGTCTTTCGCAGAGAGATCGTAGCGATCGGCGGGCTTCAGTTTCTTGAGTGCCTTTGGATCCGTAATCAGCTTTCCGCGGGAGAGTTTTGCCTTCTTCTGATCGAACGGCGTTTGCGTGTAGAGCGCCTCGGCAATCTGCTTCTCCGTAAGGACGATGACGGAGATCTGGTACTCCTCTGCGAGATTGAACGCTGTCGGCATCAAGTCGAAGCAATCCTGGCTGTCACTGACAGATAGCACGCAGCGTGTGAATTCCCCGTGCGCGGTATTCACCGCCAAGAGGAGATCTCCCTGCGCCGTCCACGTCGGGAGCCCCGTCGCGGGACCGGGACGCTGTGCGAGGACGAACACCGTCGGATTTTCGAGGATCCCGTTGAGGCTGAGCGTTTCGCTCATGAGGTCGAAGCCTCCACCGGAGGTCGCGGTGATCGCTCGCGTGCCCATCATCATGGCGCCACTGACCATCTGCGCCGCAGTGATCTCGTCCTCTGCCTGCTTCACCACCATCCCCGTCTCATTCTGGAGGTCGGCGATGAATGTGAGGAGTGGTGAGGACGGCGTCATGGGATAGCCGGCATAGAAGCGGCAACCAGCGTGGATGAGCCCGAGCCCCATCGCTTCGCTGCCCGTTATGAGGAGGTGCTTCGACCAGTTCTTGTCCGCCTTCGGCAGCGTCAGGTGCTTGATCGCGCTCTGTTTCGCGCGGTACTCGAAGCCCGCATCGATGCAGGCGAAGTTCTCCGCGAGGACTTTCTCTCCTTTATGTCCGAACTGTTCGCGCACCAAATCTTGCAGATTCGCTTTTTCTTGTCCCAGGAGCGCCCAGACGACGGACGTGATGAGGACATTTCCGAGAATGGGCTTTGCCTTCAGCTTCGCGAGGATCTCATCGGTCGGGAGGTACAGGACCGTTACCTTCCTCTTCTCGATCGACTTCTGTTCGGCTGGTGAAAACTTCCAGTCGGCTGTCTCGTGGAGGATGAGCCCTCCGTCTTTCACTTCATGCGCGTTCTTTTCGAGTCCGTGGTGATTGAAGCAGATCAAAATATCGATCTTTTCCTCGGTGGTTCGAATCTCGGTTGGAGAGATATCCAACTGGTAACTGCTGTGCCCTCCTTTGATCAGCGACATGTACTCGCGGTACCCGAACACGCAGTACCCGCCGCGCTTCAGCCCTTTCGCGCAGATCTCGCCAACGGAATTAATTCCTTGGCCCTGTGCTCCAACGACCTTGAGTGAGATGCGATTCATGATAGATGAGAGAGGTTATTAGTTACTGGTTTTTGGTTATTAGTTACGGAATCGCACAATGTGGCAGCAAACCAGTAACCAATAACTAGTAACCAATAACTTTTCATAAGGATTTAAGTAACTGAGCTCCCCATTCCTTCACTATCCCATCCTGATCCCACGGCTCATTGATGATGCAAAGCGGCGGCTCGATGACTTTGCCCTTGTGCGCAGCAACGAAATGCACCAAGTGATCCGCTGCCCTGCAGGTGTAGCGGTACCGGCTGTCCCCAAGTCCGATCACCGCCACCTTTTTTCCTTTCAGGTCGATGTCCTTCGCCTTCGCGACGAACGCATGCATGTGAGGGTTCAGCTGCCCCTCGGGACCGCCGGTGTTCCACGTGCTTGAGGCCAAGATCAGCATATCTCCTTGTAAGAGATCTTCCGGTGTTGCCTGCTCTGCTCGCTTCTTCTGCGCATGTACCCCCTTCCATGAGGAAATAAGGGTATCCACGACGTGTTCCGTGTGCCCGCTTGTCGAGGCATAGATGATATGAACCGTTTGCACCGCTGGATTGTACAGGGCGGTCCCAGTGGCTGACAGGTTCATCAAGGCATAATGGCAAGATTGCCAAGTACGGTACGTTATTGACTTTTATTACAAATAATATTATAGTTATTTAATCTACTATCTTTCAATGATGTCTACACCCGATCAAAAGCCATTTGACCCGCATGAGACAGATCCTGGATCCGAGGTCGATCCGAATGCCACAGAAGAAGAGGGTGTTATTTTGCCAAAAGAAAAGGATCAGATCGGAGTAGGACTCGAAGGACTTCCGGGGGGGCCGCTGTACATCGGAACACGAAAAGGAGTCCAAGGAACGATTATCCCCGGACCCACAGGAGCCCCGCGCGAAATAAAAATTAACGCGAACGATGTCGCGGGGATGGAACTCTTTGCGCTTACGACCAACGCGGGGCGCAGAGCGCTTCTGGTGCAGAAACTCGCGGACTACCGAACGAGGGAAAAGGATCTGCAAACCATATATCAAACCGCCGTGATGGAGGATCTTGTTGAGGACGGGAACGTCGTTCCCGCAAAACTTGCACGTGAACTTTTATACGATAAGCCGGACGCCAATCCTTATCTGTTGCAGAAGGTCATCGATCATATCGAAGGGTACAACAGCGGAAAGATTCCGATCTCGTTCTGAAATAGATCCTCGAGAATAGATGAGCAATTGGGTTTTTTCTGTATGATCCCGCCCATGAGTCTCGATTCGGACACGCCGACTATCACGTACAACCCTGAACATGCCGATTTTTTGGAGCAGCAACGGCAAAAAGCGGCAGAGGAGCAGTCGCTCTCGGAGGATGTCTTCGAACAGTTTCGTCATCTCTGCCATGCGCGGCTCGTCGAGACCCTCCGAGAAGATGGATTTGTGGATTATACCGCCATGCATATACGTTGCTACTGCGAGATCGGAACGGACCCCGAGGCAAAACAGGAACTGGATTTCAGTAATCCGCGCATCAACGATCTGTTGCATCATGTTTTCTGGAAGGCGTGGGAACTTGTATCGCAGGAGAACGCTGACGGAATGGGAAAGACTGAAATCTTGCCTCGTCCCAAAAAGATATTGGAGCGGCTGCGCCCGCTCATTCCGGGATTCGTCATCTCCCTCGCGAACAATTTGTACGGTAGAATAGGAAGAAATGGGACTTCTCAGACCCACGTCAATCGCCGTCCTCGGAGCGTCCGCCACTCCCGGCAAAGTCGGCCATGAGATTTTCAAAAACCTGATCACGCAGGGTTTCCGGGGCTCCGTGTTTGCGGTGAACAAGAAGGGCGAAGAAGTCCTCGGTAAAAAAGCCTATGCATCGGTCATGGAGATCAAAGGATCCGTCGATCTCGCGGTCATCGTGACGCCGGCGGCAACCGTTGCCGATCTCCTGGAGCAATGCGCGACGAAAAAGATCAAATACGTCATCGTGATCAGCGCGGGCTTCGGCGAAACGCATACGGAGGAAGGATCCGCCCTCGAGGCGCGGGTGAAAGAGATCGCGAACAAAGAAGGTATCACATTGATCGGCCCCAACTGTTTGGGGATGCTCCGGCCAAGCCTCTCGATGAATGCATCCTTCGCGAAGGCGCTACCCCCGCGTGGGTCCATCGCCCTCGTGAGCCAATCCGGCGCGATGGCCGTCGCGCTGATGGATGGCGCAGCGGAGTACGGGCTCGGGTTTTCCCTGGTCACGAGCATCGGCAACAAAACCGTGACCGATGAGTCGGATTTCCTGGAATTCTGCGACGAGGATCCGGAAACCGCGGTGATCGGCCTCTACCTGGAGAGCATCCGCGATGGACGAAAATTCCTGCACACCGCCTCGACGATCGAAAAACCGATCGTGCTCCTCAAGTCCGGCGCGTCCTCCGCGGGAAAGAAGGCGGCTGCCAGCCACACCGGCGCGCTCGCAGGCTCGGATGCGGCGATCGACGCCGTGTGCAACCAAGCGGGCATTCGGCGAGCGAAGAGCACGGAAGAATTTTTGGATCTTCTCCAGGCGCTGGAGAGCGCTCCTCCCCTCCTCTCGGACAAGATCGCGGTGATCACCAATGCCGGAGGGCCCGGCATCCTCGCCTCCGATGCCGCGGAGAAAGCAGGCCTGACGCTCCCCTCCCTGACGGAGAAGAATGCGCAGGCGCTCAAGAAGATCCTCCCACCCGCCGCGAGCATCGCAAACCCCATCGATGTTCTGGGCGATGCGGGGGCCGATCGCTTTGCGGCCGCGCTGGATGCATGCGGGAAAGATAAGAATATCGACGGTGTCGTGGTGCTGCTGACACCGCAAGTGATGACACCTTCCAAAGAAATAGCGTTCCTCATCGCAGATGCGCAGCGTCGATTCCCTTTGATGCCGATCGCCGCCGCATTCATGGGCGGCGAGAGCGTAAAAGATGCGAAAACGGCGCTGCGTGACCATGGGATTCCCTCCTACGAAACACCTGAGCGCGCCGTCCGGGCAATCGCGGCTTTGAGAGCGATGCCAAAACAGATCCTCCATCCCCCAGCCCCTTCCTCCAAGGGAGGAAGGGGAGAAGCTCTACAAAAAGATATGCAATTCCCCTCCTCCACCGGAGGAGGGGCAAGGGGTGGAGGCATCATGACCGAGGAAGACATCGCCAAACTCTTTCACACTTATCATTTGCCCCTCCCGAAGCAAGCAATCGCCGCAACTCCCGCCGAAGCCATCAATATTGCAGAAACAATCGGCTACCCCGTGATTGCAAAAATCAGCTCGCCGCAGATTCTCCACAAGACGGACATCGGGGCAGTCCGCGGAAACCTCAAAACCAAGGACGAAGTCGCGAAAGCCTTTGAGGAGATCATGAAGAATGCAAAGACTCACGCACCGAACGCAGATACGCGCGGAATGCTGATCCAGCAATTCCTCCCCGTCGGTCACGAATTCATCATTGGCATGATCCGCGACGCTGCGTTCGGACCGCTCGTGATGGTCGGGCTCGGCGGCATCTACACGGAACTCTTCCGCGACACGACGTTTAGGATCGCGCCTTTCGATGCTTCGGAAGCATACGAAATGCTGCAGGAGCTGAGCGGCTGGAAGCTGCTGCTCGGCATGCGGGGAGAAAAACAGGCGGCTATCGACAAGCTTGCTCAGGTTATTGTTTCCATGTCTCAACTGGCGATGGACCATCCGGAGATTGTCGAACTCGATCTGAATCCCGTGTTCGTGAGTGACAAAGGGATCGTGATTGCGGATGCGAAGGTCATCACGGATGACAAAGTGTAATACTTGTGTTCTGAATGCAAGGAAAATTGACTGGGACAAAATTGAATATCCTCTACCATCCGTGTCCATATGAACATGAAGTATGTGACCGGCCTCATCGGAGGGATGGTTTTTGTCTTCACGCTCGCCAGCGCATTGGATTCTTCGGGACAAGTCGCGCC
Organism: Candidatus Peregrinibacteria bacterium; assembly: GCA_016196295.1. Taxonomy (GTDB): domain Bacteria; phylum Patescibacteriota; class Gracilibacteria; order Peribacterales; family Peribacteraceae; genus JACPYA01. Next base: position 24,759 of record JACPYA010000004.1, read on the forward strand.
CTCAGGAGCGATGACCATCGACAACAGCGATCCTGGATTTTCCGTGGTCGGACCGGCGTGGAAAGACAAGGAATATGCGGGAGCGGTGAACGACAACGTGAAGCGCCGCGCCGCCAAGAACAGGTATGAGGAGTCCCGAGCTCCTCGTTGGAGATTCGAAAATATACCCGGAGGGAAAATATACATTGAGGCCTCGATGCCGATGAAGCTGCTCCCCCACACCGGCAATTACCGTTACGTCATTGTGAACGGGAATACGGAAATCGGTCGATTCCCGCTCATCCAGACTGCTGATGCCTCGCTCTGGCACGCATTGGGATCGGTGAGGGTAGTGCAGGGGGCAGTGGAAGTCCGATTGGTTCTGGAAGGCACGACCGGTCCGACCGTTGCCATAGCTGATGCTATCCGGATCACTGTCACGCAAACCTGCGGCAATGGAATATGCGAAGCGAATGAAGGGCCGTATGGGTGCGATCCCTTTATCAGTGAAGATGGCACAAACGGCTGCGAAGGATACGTATACTGCCCGCAGGATTGCGAGGCATCGATGTGCGGAAATGGAGAAATGGAAATTGGCGAACAGTGCGACGACGGCAATGCCGAGAATGGCGACGGATGCACGGCCAGGTGTGAGCTCTGTCCCATTCCGAAGTGCGTGGCTCCACCGGAAGGATGTCAGTATGAAGAGGACGGCACATTGCTCGAGAACGGGTGTCGTGCCAATCCTTGCGGCACCCTCGTGTGCCAAACATGCGGGAACGGCACCATCGACCAGGGTGAAGAATGCGACGCCCGCGATGGCTCCTGCGATGCCAACTGCCGGTTCTGCCCGATCCCGGTTTGTCCCGCGCCGCCAGAGGGTTGTTACTACAAACAGGACGGCACGCTGGGTGAAAACGGCTGCTATGCCAATCCTTGCGGCACCCTTGTATGCCAGTAGAGACAAACCTGGCAGATCGTGGCTGAGTCTGAACCTCTTTCTCGCAGGGGGAACAAGGGAGTCGTCGCGGATGCAAAAGTCATTGTTGGGTAGGATTTGTGCCTTCGAGAACTTCGGCAATGGCTCTAAAAACAGCATGTTCGATTCGCCGGGTTACCGCCACGCTTTGCATACGTTCGTGAATGAGTCTTTTAGTGCGAAATTGAAACCAGAACGGTGGATGACTTTCCATAATTTCTTGGAATCGAAACCAACTATCATGGAATTGGAAGTACAAATCTGCCATGACCTGCAATCCATTTTTTTCCGCGACTGCCGTCATATTGATAACTTCTGCACGAACCTGATCCGCATGCTTGGCAACGAATTCCGCCCCTAATTCTTGTTCTACGCGCCATTGGATGCCGTCTCGATCGAGGAAATACATGAGTTGCCTATGATACTCGCAAAAATACACTTTGCCGAGCTTGTCTGGTCAAGCGACCTTGTCTATACGGCTTCGCGGTGAATGAGAACCAAAAATGTATAAAAGAAGGCTCATAGAGGCGCGGCGATACCGCTGCGCCGCTACGAAGTTTTTTGCAAAAACTGATTGTACACTCGCTTTTGCAGTCATGTTTGTTATAAGCTATGCGCGCTTCTGTCCCATTCCATATCGTCCCATGAAACTCCAAAAACTCTTCCGGCGTGCCGTCGAAATCGGCATCGAAGCCGACCCTCGCGGCAAGAAGGAAGTCGAAAAGGCCCTCAAGAAGTACAAGGATAAGCAGAAGAAGCTGGAGGGGAAGGAAAAGGAACTCTTCGATGAGGAGCGCACGTGGAACCCGTACAGCGACAGCCGGATCCTGTGGGGAACGGGCGACGAGGACATCACGCACATCATGGTCGGCATCGACATCGAAACGCAGGAATTCCTGCTGGCCGATCGCCTGCGTGAACGCGGCAAGAAGATCGACTGCATTCTGATCCACCACCCGGAAGGCCGCGCGCTTGCCGATCTCGACAAGGTGATGCCGCTGCAGGTCGCGGTCTACGAACAAGCGGGCGTGCCCGTGAACCACAGCGAATCGCTCCTCCGTCCTCGGATGGATAGGATCTGGCGCGCGATTCATGCCGATAACTTATTCCGCAGCGAGCGTGCAGCCGAGCTGCTGAACATTCCCGCCTTCGGCGCGCACACCATCACCGATAACCTCGTGTGGCAATTTATGGAGAAGACTGTCTGCAGCAAGAAATATGACGACCTCACGGAGATCGTGAATGCGCTTCAGGACATCCCGGAGTACGCCTATTATGCGAAGAAAGGAAATCCGCCGATCATCGTGAATGGGAGCGGCGGCAATAAACCTGGCAAGCTCGTCGCGACGGAATTCACCGGCGGGACGAACGGCCCGGAGGACTTCATCGAGAAGCAATCGCATGCCGGCGTCGGCACCATCCTCGCCATGCACTTTACGGAGAAGGAAGTGGAAGAGGGCAAGAAGCACCACATCAACATGATTCAGTGCAGCCACATGGCCAGTGACGCGATTGGCATCAATCTGCTGTTGGATAAATTGAGCAAAGAGGAGAAAAAGCTCTCGACGCTTGATGTGTCGGGGTTCATCAGAGTGCAACGCAAGTAAGTACCCCAGCGGAAGTGCCAAGTTCCAAGAGCCAAGGACGAAGTAAAGGCTGAAGATTAAGGGCAAAGTGAGTG
>JACPYA010000010.1 GCA_016196295.1 Candidatus Peregrinibacteria bacterium
CATGATAGGTGATGAGCGAGACGTAGAGGGCACGGGTTGGGCCGAGGGTCTGCTCGAACACGAAAAACAAGGCCGCAGCGAGCGCCATGCTGAACAGATTGGTGAGGGTCGCCATGTAGATTTTGGAGTACAACCGGAGGATGGGCGTGATCGACACGTGGAGGCCACGGAGAATGTGCAACGCGACGATGACGAGGAACGGATACGCTGCGACGCCGAATTCTCTGCCGTACACGATCGGCAAGAATGTCGGCACCAAGACCATCGCGGCGACACTGATGGCGCCGTGAATAAGGATCGTATGCTTCGTGAGACGCAGGAAGTTTTTCCGGAGAGCGGCCCCGCTGCCGCTCAATGCAGAAAGGACCGTGGACGCCATGCGACTGATGCCGTTGAGCCCGACCGACGAAGGGAGATCGGCCAGTTTGAACGCGAGGCGGATGAGACCGACGACGCCAGTTGTGGCTTGCATGCTGAGGATGAAGAGAAAAATATTCGGGTAGAGGTTTCCCAAGCTCTTATCGACCGCGATCCAGATGCCATCGCGCACGTACTTCCAGAGTTTTTTGAAAGACATCGGGCGAAGCATCTGCGCCAGACGGGGGAAATCGTGACGAGCACGGAAGCTCGGGAATAACAGCAGCGTGAGCACGCAGAATGTTCCCGCGGCGATCACGGAGCTCCAAAGTACGCCGGCCACGCCGTACCCGAGGATCAAGAGAATGGTCGCGGCCGCAAGCTGCACGACGGTCTTGGCGTTCTCCAAGATGGCGAGCCGGCGGATCTCCCGCACGGTTTGCAGTGCGACCGTATAAAAACTGAAGACGAACTCGAACATGGAGGACAGAAACACGAGCCCCGCGAGCCGGCCAATCAATGGATCGCCATAGAGACGCTGCGTGATCCAGGGCGAAATCACGATCATGATTCCCATGAGGGCCGCCGTGCCGATCGAGAGAAGGATGTAGTAGTGCGAGATCTCCCGCATGGCGGTCTTATCGCGCCGTCCCCACGCTTCCGCCAGGAATGTCGTGAGCGTCATCTGCTGGCCGAGGTTCGTCAGAAGCCCGAAGACACCGGTGAAGGCGAGGATCACGGCATACGTGCCGTATCCGCCGATACCGAGGAAGCGCGCGTAGAGGATCGACGACAGAAAGTTGCACCCGATCGTTACCATCCGCCCCACCTGCATAGTGGCGACGTCCCGGACGAAGCGACTCTTGAGCAGAGGATCGAGAAGATGATGCATCTTCTAGAAGAGGGAGGGGACGCGTACGGTGTCACTCTCGTAACCGGTTCCTTCGCGCGAGAGCGTGTTGCAGTCGAGACAGACGGTGTCCTCGATCGCATGAAACCCATGGAGGAGCCCTGCGGGGATGATCGCCATGTCGCCTTTATTGAGAATCACACTCTCGACGCTGCCGTCGTTCGGGTCTTTGGTCCGCAGTTCCGTCTTGCCCTCTACGATGTAGGTGAACTGTTTCGACTGATGGTGATAGTGGTTGCCGCGGATGGACCCCTTCTTGCACGTGATGAGCCCCGTGTGACCCACGGTCTCCTCCACGAGATCGTAAATCTCCCCGCGCTCGTCGGTGAATTTCGGCCGCATGCGCACGACCTCGATGTGACTCATACGATCTGGGGGGAGGGAATCGGGATGATGAACTTGCCGCCGCGTTTCTGGAACTCGGCGAGGTTGCGCATGATTTCCGGCGCGAAGTTCCAGGCCAGGATGAAGCCGTAGTCCGGCTGCGTTGCCAAGAGCTTTTCATCGCCGAGGATCGGCAGGTGCGTACCGGGCGTGTAGAGCCCGCGTTTGAGCGTGGATTTCTCCGTCACGAATGCAAAGAGGCTCTTATTGATGCTGCAGAAGTTGAGGAGCGTGTTGCCTTTGGCGGGTGCGCCGATGCCCACGATCGTCTTTCCTTGGTCTTTCAGCTTCACCAGGAGCTCCGTGAGTGCGATGCGGTGGGCGGAAACCTTCTCGGCATATTTCTTGAGGACCGAGAGGTCAAAGGCGCCTGCTTTCTCTTCTTCGGCGATCATCTCGCGCACAATCGGCTTCACGTCTCGCGCTCCCTTTCGCGCAACGAACACGCGGATGCTGCCGCCGTGGGACGGTGTGCGCTTGACATCGAATATTTCCATGCCGAAACGTGCGAAGAATCCCGTGTAGGGGCGGACGCACGGATACGAGAGATGTTGATGGTAGACGGTGTCGTATTCCATCTTCTGCAGCACATCGAGGAAGTAGTGCGCTTCGATGACGAACATGCCGTGTTCGTCCATCAGGAGATCGATCGCCTGCATGAACGCGTCGAGGTCGTCGATGTGCGAGAACACATTGGTCGCCGTGATGACGGCCGCTCGTCCGTGTTCTTTCGTGATGTTCTCTGCTGTCGTGCGATCGAAGAATGTCGGGATCGTCTTGATGCCGTTCTTGTTCGCGATCGCGGCAATGGTCGGCGCGGGGTCTACGCCGACGATGCGCATGCCCTTTGCGGCAAATCCGGAAAGGAGGAGACCGACGTTCGAACCGATATCGACCGCCAGAGAATCCGCGGGGATGGCATACGCGTCCACGATCTCCGCGGCCATCGCGAAGAAGTGCTTGCGGAACGTCTCCGTAATCGAGGACTCATAGACATAGTCCTCTCCATAGAGGTACTCCGGGCTCACGACGTAGGTCAGCTGTGAAAACCCGCAGTCCGCGCAGTGGGCCACGACCAGCGGGAAGAAATGTTCTTGTTTCAGGAGATTTTCCTCTTTCACAAATCCGTCACTGTGCGGCTGCATGCCGAGATCCAAGTACGGCGTCAGGGTCTGGCCATGACACATGCGGCAGTCGCTCCGAAACGTGCCAAGCGGGAAGATGCGGGACGGCAGTGCCAAGGATTCTAGATCTGTCTGCGGAAAGTGTCTAATCACTGGTGTGAACAAATCATCGCTCGAAAGCTGTGATATTTCCTCCCGATCACTCGTCCGGCGTAGCCCCGCGCATGCGGGGCGAAGTCGGATTGGCCTCTCCGGCGAATTTTGCGCTCTTTACGGCTCCGCGAGGAACAGACACAAGCGTGTTTCACCCTTCATAAGCATTGTAGCGGCGAAGCGATCCGGCTTCGTCCGCGGTCTTCGCCGCGACAAGTGTCGCTACGCCGCTATTACGAGAATAGGGCATACTTTGTGCTGCGTGACGTCGCGAAGCCCGTACTTCTGCTACTCTTTCACGTATGTCCAAAAGGTCTGTCGCCATCGTCACGGGAGGGAGCCAAGGGCTCGGGAGAGCGCTTGCGCTGGAGCTCCACAAACGTGGAATGACGGTTATCACGTGTTCGTCCGGGAAAGCGGATCTCCCCGCTGGAATCGAAGCGCACACCGTGGATGTGCGGGATGGTGCGGCAGTGAAAGCCTTCGTAAAAGATGTCCTGAAGCGGCATACGAAGGTAGGTGTCCTCGTGAACAATGCCGCGTGGGGAGGATCCTTGAAGCTGATCGAAGACGTGACGGACGAGGAATATAAGAAGATGGTGGAGACCAATCTCGATGGGGTGTTTTATTGTTGCCGAGCAATTCTCCCCGTGCTCAGAAAGCAGAAGAGCGGGATGATCCTCAACGTGTCCTCGCGCGCTGGCATGCGTGCGCATCCGAACATTGGTCTCTACTCCGCGACCAAGTTTGCCGTGCGTGGGCTCACCCAGGCGATCGCGAAGGAACTCGCTGATCTTCCGAAGGTCTCGTGCATCAGCATCTGTCCGGGGGGGATTCACACGTCGATGCGTACAGAACTTTTTGGCGAAGAGGACAGTGCGCGGCAGCAGTCACCGGAGACGGTTGCAAAGATCATGGCCGACATCATCGACGGAAAAATCGGCGTGCCCAGCGGTGCAGATGTCTCGGTCGTGGCGGGAAATGTCCAAGTGGACGAGATGGCTTAGGACATGTGACGGGGTCATTAGAAATCATTGAGAAGAAGATGGACTTTATAGGAAAAATAATCTATAATATACATATATGGTCAAACGTATCGACGTTCATGAATTGAAGGAAGATCTCTCTTCGAAGACTGGTATAGTGGATTTGAAGTTACAGGACATTCGATCGCTGATTGCCGCCGCGGAAGCTATTCCTGAAAACAGCAGTTTCACGGCTGGAAAGGTAAACGAAGTTTTTTTTAGGAGTGGTTCAAGCGGAATTTCGGAGGAAGAACGACAAAAAATTGCGGATGTCATGAACTTGAGACTCAATGAAATCCGAGAATCCGTCGTTGAAGCAGGAATTCACCCCAGATTGCTGCAAGAGATGGCAAGAACTTCCTTGGACCATAATGGGTTGATTACCAATTACCGAGGTGCGGTCACTGACGTAACGAGAAACATTCAATCGTATCTCGACCCGACTCGTCCCGTGCCACTGCGTGTTCTTCTCGAAAAGAACTTAAGACAGAAACTTTTGGAAGTTCCTTCCTACAGCGATTATTGCAGGGATGATATCGCCAATGAAGCGCGACAAATTGAAAGAATGCACAAAGATAAAATCTCTGAACCCGATATCGAATCAGCTGTAAGCTTTCTTCTGGAAAAAGTGGATCCAATTCTCATCTCGGAGCTCAATGAAATAGTTTCCAATCTCCATCAACTCGCATCAGAGGATGCGTTGGACAAGGGAAAACTGCTTTCAGAGCTGACCAGACTTTATAAAACATTGTATGGAGAAGAATATATGGGACGACCCATTGAGACATATATGCGTGGACAGACTTCAACGAAAAATATAGAACGCATCCAAACATTGAATGAGGAATTTTGCGGAGAGACGCCGCAAGAGTATGACGGTCTCATCGCTGATGCAACATTCACGACTCATAGCCAGACGGGTTTTAGTGAAGCTGCCCAATTTTGGCATGATTATGGCAAAGACAGTAAAACATATAAATTCATGCATCCATTGGTTGAAGGCAAAACATTCATCGATTTGGGATGCAGCCACTCTGATCAACCGCGCTTGGCATCCAAGGCATTAGGTGCGTCCCGCTATATCGGCGTAGACAGATACCGGCATGATGAAGATGGTCCGCCGACTTCCATGTGTCTTGAGGAAATGGTCTGTGATTGCAAAGCGAAAAATTATTTTCTTCGCAATAATATTGGGCGAACAAATCTTGAAGAAGAACGGGGTTCCGACTCCATTTGGATAGAGGACGATATGCTCGGCTTTATCTCAAAAATAGAGAAACAAGGTGGGTATACTATCTACATCAGTGGCGTTGAACGTGAGGACGATATGCAACAGAACAAAAAATATTATGCGAGGATTGCGGAGGAATATCTTGCGGCGCTCTGGAAAGAAGTCGCAAGAATCACAGCGAAGGGTGACACGGTCATCGTCGGGAACGCGTATTCGATGAATGAAGAGGTGCTGGAAAAATACGGCTTCAAGGCTCTTTTCCCAAAAAAACATTCTTATTCTGATCATAGCGACCCGCTGTCTTCCATCTCTGGGAGCTATCAAATCTATCAAAAAGAGTGAGACCATCCGTTGGGAGTGCTAAGCATCTCTCCGTACGCCTGCTCAAACGCCGTCGTCTGCTGTTCGACGTTGTGCTTCTTCACCCATGCTCTGCATCCTTCGGCCGTGATGCGGTGCTCCTCAAAAATCCACTTCATCCGCTGCGCAACCGCCTCGGGATCATCCGGATCGACCGCATAGCCAGACACCCCATCATCGATTGCTTCCTTACATCCCGAACCATTTGGGCCGATCACCGGAACGCCACGAATACCGGCTTCCAGGAAGACCATCCCAAATCCTTCGAAGTGGATGCCTGCAGGCTTGCTGAGCATCACGAAGAGATCTGCTTCTGAGAGTGCCTGTTCGACTCGCTCGCGCGGAACGTGTCCATGGAGTGTCACATTCTTTTGGAGATCATGTTTTTCGATCGTCTCAAGGATGAGCTTTCCATACCGTGTATCCGGTTCAAAGCTGCCGATGACGTCCAAGTGAAATGGCACAGTGGAGCTTCGTTTAAATGCTCCGCACGCATCGATCAGCTCTTTTACTCCCTTGCGCGCCTTCACACCGCCGAGGAAGAGAATTCGTTTTACGGAAGAAGGTGATTTTGAGGGGAGAGGAACGTCTTCGACGCCGAGGCGGAAGAGCGTCGTGTGGCTTTCGACGTGATCGCGAAGTGCTGGGCTGCATTTTTCCTCGATGGCTTTGAGCATCTGCGTGCGCGTGTACTCGCTGCAGGAGAGGAAACGGGTGACTTGCGCGTAGACGCGCTGCATCAACCACCGTGTCCGCGTTTGGTGGAGCGGGAGCACAGTATAGGTGCCAAGGAGGATCAAGAGAGTCGGAGGGATCCGCATGAATGGCCGAAGCAGCGGCAACGCGAGTGCATAGGGTTCCACTGCGATGTGGATGACATCGGGTTTGAACGCGCGGATTGCCTTTGCGATCAAGCGGGCTGCACGCAGCCACGCGAGGGGAGAGTCCATCATGGTGTTTGGGTGCGGCAAGCCTTCGATTGCGGGGCAGAGATTCTCTTGGCTTTTTTCCTGAAGGACCGCGCTCACGTCGTGTCCTTTCGCTTTCAGTCCCATCACCGTGTTTCTCGCGATCGTGCCCCAGCCATGCTCCGGAGCGAGGACAGAAGAAATAACGAGAATTCTCATGATGCTTTCTGGAATTTTTTCCACTCCTCCTCACATGTCCGCTTGATTCCTTCTTTCAAGTCTACCGAGGGGTTGTACCCCAGCGCGCGCATCTTGCCGATGTCCGGACAGCGGCGCGGCGTGCTTCCTTCCACTCTCTTTCCCGGGACGATTGCGATCGAGAGGCCCATGATCTTTGCCATCAGGAGCGCGACATCGCGGATGGAGACTTCTTCCTCGGTGCCGATGTGATAGAGCTCTCCGCTCTTTCCTTTCTCCGCAACGAGGACGATGCCTGTGACCGCATCATCGATGAAACAGAACGAGCGCGTCTCCGTTCCATCGCCTTGGATCTCAAAGGGAAGGACGCCGGTCTTCTTTTGTGCGCGCAGTGGCGCCAATCGTTCGAAGAACTGCGGCACGACGTGCTCGTGGCCCATGTCCGGACCGTAGATGTTGTGCGGACGAAACACGACCGCTTCGACGCCGCGCTTCGCGAGGTAATGGAGGGCGAGCAGTTCCCCGATGATCTTTCCGCCGCTGTAGGAGAAGCGCGGGTTTTTCACGTCGGGCACGATGATGCGCTCATCCTCCTTCGTCGGGACGTGGGTCGGTTCTTGGTAGACCTCGGAAGAGGACGCGAGGATATAGCGGCGGCATCCGTGTTTGAGCGCGGCATCCATCGTATGCATCGTGCCTTTCACGGCGACTTCCAATACGCGATCGGGTTGCTTATAGAAATTCTCCGTGCCGTTTACCGCAGCGAGGTGATAGACGAGTTCGATTCCTTTTGTGGCGGCATCTACCTGCGCGAAGTCTCGCACATCTCCTTGGATGGTCTCGATCTCTTTCGCGATGCTTTTGAGGCGCTCCGGCACGCCGCGCGAGTAATCATCCAGCACGCGCACATGATGGCCGTCTTTTAACAGGCGTTTCACGAGCGCCGTGCCGATGAACCCGGCCCCTCCGGTCACGAGGATCTTCATGCGCCTATGATCCAGGAATTGCGTATTTTATACAATAAGATGCCATAACTTGCGTAGCATCGATAGCACGCAGGATCACGATTATTATCGAATTGGCCACCCTCCATTCTTTTCAATTACCCCATCGATGTCCTGTTGGAGGCAGACAGTTTCTGCGAGAGCCATAGCAACACGGCAGTAATGACGGATATCCTCAGAAGAGAGAGTGCGCCCCTTGCGGTCCTTCAGCCACTTATCGAGTACTTGATACCCGCCTATTTGATACTCCCATATTTCTTTGGCAATTCCGACGAACCGCTGCCCGTTATTAATAGCAATCGATTTCTTTTTTTCGTCATATTTTCGAGTTTCTACTTTTGCCGCACCGCCTCCTTCAAATTTTGCGATGGGTTTTTCTAACGTCTTGGATTTCAGAAGATGCAGGTCAATAAGCTGTTGGCCAAGTTCTGCAAGTTTCGAAAAGAGCTTTGCATTCGACGTGATCGGGATACGTGGAAAATCGCTCTTCAAAAATTCTGCGTAGCGATTACGATATTCAGGGGAATACAGAATGGCATAGATGTAATAGAAAAACTCCTCGGGATTCGGCTCCTTTTTCAATTTCTGCTTCAATTCTGCGAACACCCCTTCGCTTATGTTCGGCCTTCTCCCTGTAGCTGGTTCGTCAAAGAGATTTGCAGGATGGGAGTCGGAAGATGGATATATATAAAGAGGATAACAATAAAGAATACCTTTGTTACTATAAAATGTTCTATTGTCAGATATATCGGATGTAACGCCGGCATGGGAATAGGATTCATCCATAGCCACTTGTCTCATGGTTAATAAACATCTGTTATCTTCAAACATATTTGGCATAACCTCATGTCGTGGCCAATCAACCATCTGGGGTGTGTAATAAATCCAACGCTCGTCAAAAGGACGATAAAGAATTTTCTGAAAGTACGATTGCCAATTCTTATCTTTTGAAATCCTTTCCCGCGCTTCACGCATTTTCCATCCACGCGTGTCTTTGAGGGAAAAGGTTTGAGAAATAATCTCATCCGAAAGATCTAGATTTCGAAACATCTCCATGCGTCGTTGTAGCTCATCTTTATCCAGAGCAATAACAAAACCATCACGTGCGGTAACAATTCCAGTGGAATTGAGCGGAAAAATTTCTGAAACTTTCCATCCCGTTTCCCAATCATCACGACCTTTCTCCTCTTTTGGAATAAAAAAATAAAATGGCGAATTTGGCTCTAATTTAAGCCACTTTGTATTATCGGCATCTTTTTTCTCTAACCATTGATATTTCTTTTCTCGCTCGCCCCACAATTCAGCATGATGTACTTTGCCAGGCAGCTTCTTTTTCCGATTTTTCACGAATAACGCGATGGTTACACCTTGTTGGATGTCGAAGACATTTTCATCCTTCCCGCCCTCGGGCGTTTTCTCTTTCTTCAAAGAATTGCCGTGCAGGTCTAGAACATAAATGTCCGTGAATGTATTCATCAGCGACTGGCGCATGCCGCGAAAAGTTGGATTATCGAGGTAACCATGATTCGTGATCATTCCAACAATCCCTTGTTCCGCCTGATCGATCTTCCATTGCGCAAAGCGGATAAACTTCACGTAATCGTCACCTAGCCAATGCCTGCGCTCACCAAAGTGCTTCCCATCCACCTGTTTGTAATCCTCAATCAGTTTGGTAATCCACTCTCCTTTATTTTCTGAAATTCCCGAATATGGAGGATTTCCCATGATCACCATAATTGGCACATCTTTTTTCACTTGTGCCGCATGTTTCGATTCTTCAGAGAGTGAGGAAAGATGTGGAATTTGCGTCTGCGAAAGGTTATCCCATTCCAAGGTATTTGTGAGATAAAGTTTCGATCGTTCGTCCTCGTTCATTTTGTAGCCAAGTTCCTCGAAGACATAACTCATCTTCAAATGGCCGATGACGTATGGTGCCATCATCAATTCGAATGCATAGAAATTTTTGAGGAAATGGTCACGGATCATCGGTTCAATTTCTCCGTATTTTTTGCCTTCTTCAGCAGCCAGACTCATCGCGGTTGCAAGAAATGTCATGGTGCCTGCAGCTGGGTCAAGAACAGTCACTCCACTACTTGCAAAACCGTCGCTTTTCCCGAATTCCTCTTTAAGCAGATGATTCAAAGATCTCACAATATATGACACGACAGGCTCTGGAGTGTAGTAGACGCCGCGTCTCTCGCGTTTTGCAGGATCGTAGTGCGCGAGAAAAGTTTCATAGAAATGAACAATAGGATCACGACCTTTGCGCGCATGGAAGAATTCCTGTTCGATCTTCTTCAAATTCGATTCTGCCAGCACTTCCGCAATATCTTCGATCATCACTTTTAACTGATCTGATGGATCTGCAGACGAGAGAAAGCGAAAAACGTCTTGTAGAATGCCAAGCGCATGCGGGATGAGCTTATACGCGTTATCACGGTTGAACACTTTTTGCGTAACGTCTTTATCAAGGAGATTCGGTGTGGTATCGAATCGGTGACGAGCAACAAAAAGCCCGTATGTAATTGTCTGGGCGTACAGATCGGCGAAATCTTCTTCGGTGAGAGAGGCAATAAGATGCTTTTTAAATGCTTCGAAGAAGCCAATCAGATCTTTTCTGCCTTCGCCTTCCCGCAATTCTTCGGTAATAACTTCGTCGCGAAGGAATCGTGTACGTTTCGCGAGCTCGATGGCCAATTGTTTGGCAGTGGTGAGGGATGGAATTGAAAAATCGAAGAATTGTGTGATTAGGCGTTCGAATTCTTTTTCATGTTCAATAGGTGGTGCCATTTTCAATTTCTCTGCAATAAATGGCCGACCGATTTGTACCTCCATCATCAACGAGCCCTCCCTATACCAACGGAATGTATAGAAATCTGTAAGTAGCAAATTCGGAAATGTAGACAGGTATCTTTCGAGTTGTTCGGTTTTTTCGATTTTCGCCAAATTTTCGCCCGGGACTTTTGCTTCGGTATAGCCGACGATTTTGTGTTTGCCATCCCAAACACGGAAATCAGGGTTGCCAGCATCTGTTTTCTTAGGCAGAACTGTGATTTCTATATTTTTCCTCTTTGTAATTTTCTCTGCCGTATTTTCCAACAATATTTTTAACGCTGAATAATATGATTCTTCACGAGCGTCTCCTCGCTTGGCAATTTTCGATATTTCGCGGATGTATGATTCAAGTATCTTCTGCATTGGGTTTGAGTGTAGCAGCGAATGCTTTACATTGACGAGATTGGCATGCGACCTCTAATCATTGCCGATTCCTCCGTAGTGGATGCCCGAAACGGTGCGAATCTCCTTGGGATCAAACAGGTGCCAGCCATCCAAGAAGACGGCGGGTTTTGGCATCAGCGAGAGGAGCTTCACAATATCCATCCGTTCGAACGTGGGGTGATTCGTCATGATCACGGCCGCGTCCGCCGTGCGAAATCCCTCTTCCAATCCTTTCACGGTCACGCCGAGTTTTTCGATCTGCTCTTTGCGCGCGACCGGGTCGAAGCCCGTCACCGTGCATCCGAGCTTCTGCAGTCCCTGTACGACCGGGATCGTGGGGGAGTCGCGCATGTCGGAGGTCTCCGGCTTTCCTTTGAATGCGAACCCCAAGACGAAGACGGAATTTTTCTTCGGATCTTTTCCCGCCTCCTGCAGAAGTTTCGCGACTTTCTCTACGACATGCCCGGGCATGCTCTCGTTGATCTCCCGCGCGATGCGCGCCAGCTTCGGTTCGTACCCGAATTTCTCGCCGACTTGCAGCAAGATGAACGGATCTTTTGTGAGGCATGTGCCGCCAACGCCGGGACTCGGTGCGGGAACGTGGTTTCGCTTGTAACCGAAGTTCACGGCGGTCGCGAGCTTCACCATGTCGATGCCGATGCACTCGCAGAGCCGGGCCATCTGGTTCGCGTAAGCGAATGTGAGGTCGCGGTAACTGTTGTCGATGATCTTGGCCATCTCCGCGGACTCGATGCTGTCTACGTCCACCACGATGGGCGTCATTTTTTTGAAGAGCTGGGTGGCGTACGACAGATCCGTTTCGTTCGTGAGGCCGCCGATGATCTGCGGCAGTTCCCGCAGTTCCTGCAGCGCCCTGCCGGCGACGAGTCTCTCCGGAGCGAACACCAAGTGAAAATCCTTGCCGGCCGTGAGCCCGCTCTCTTTCTCTAGGGAGGGCAGAACGATTTCCCGCGTCGTGCTCACCGGCACCGTGGAGCGCATGATCACCAGGTCTCCTTTCTTGAGGATCTTCCCCACTGTCTCCGATGCGTTCTTCACATAATCCATGATCGGTCGTCGGCTTTTCGGATCCACGGGAGTCCCGACCGCGATGAAATAGACATCGTGCTCTCCTTTTTGAAGCGCATCGACGACGACGAAGCCCTTGCCCAAATGCCGGTCCAGAAGCATCTGGAGCCCCTGCTCTTCGAAATGGCTTTTCCCCTTCTTCAAACTCGCGCGCACCGCGTCGCTGGCATCGATGCCCGTGACGCGAAACCCGATATCCGCGAGCGTTGCCCCAAGCGGCAGCCCGACAAACCCGAGGCCGATCACCGCGATGCGCTTCTGCTGGATGTCTGCGATTTCCGGCATCTAAGAAAAGCAAAAAATAGAGACGCTTTCGTACGGAGAAAGTCTATCGGTCCCGATGGGGGCGTGCAAATAAGGAGGAGCTTCTTTTTGAGCATGCTACGATAATTTCACCGCTTTCCGGCTCGTTGTCGGATTGTAGGTGTTGTGATATACTTATCATTGTCATGTCTTTCCCCAACGTCTCCATCGAGCTTATTCCCGATGCCGAACATGGCGGTTTTACCGCTCATATTCCGGATATTCCCGCCTATGGAGAAGGAGAGACGGAAGAGGAGGCGATTGCAGATTTGAAAGTTGGGATTCAGGCATTCATTGAAGAGAACGGCATGGAGGCCGCTCTTGCCCGCATCAATTCTCCTTCGCAGTTGCGCGAGGTAAATTTCGGCGAGCTTGTGGCGCATGGGTAAGATGCCGCGTGTGACCGGTAAGGAGATGGTTCGCTTCCTGGAGCGACAGGGTTTTCAGATTCGCCGTATCGTGGGGAGCCATCATGTTCTTCGAAAAGAGGATATCCAGGCGGTGATCCCGGTGCATAAGAATGATGATCTGAAGACAGGAACACTCAGGGGCATTCTTCGCGATGTGAAAATGGAGCCGGAGGAGTTTGAGCGGCTATGGCATGAGTAAATCGAACCTTGTACCGTATGGGCTATGAGTTTTTTGGATGCCATCGGCCTCACGAAGAAGATCACGCGCCCGCGTCTGGATGCGTTCCTCGCGCGGCACGGGAGCGACCAAAAAACCCTCGAGATCGGGTGTGGGAACGATCAGTACGGGAAATATTTCCCAAACCGCACGACGCTCGATATCGAAAAGCGTCAGGGCGTGCAGGTAGACATCGTCGCCGACGCGCACGACCTCCATCAGATTGCGGATGCATCCTTTGAAGTGATCCTCTGCACGGAAGTGCTGGAACATTTGCACACGCCGCACAGAGCGATCGCGGAATTTCTGCGGATTCTGAAACCCGGCGGCTTGCTGCTCCTTTCCACGCGCTTCATCTTCCCGCTCCACGACGTGCCGGGAGATTTCTACCGCTACACGAAGTACGGGCTGCGGCATCTGCTGCGCGACTTCGAGATCATCGAGCTCCAGGAAGAGGCAAACACCATCGAAACGCTCGCGGTGCTCTACCAGCGCATCGGTTTCCAGACGACCACGCTGGGACTGCGCCCGCTCAAGCTCCTGTGGTTTATGAAGGCTCGTATCGTGATGCTCTTCTCCTGGATCCTCACGCGCGAATTCGGCGACATCCGTCATGACAAAGAAGACCGCTCCATTTTGTGTTCGGGGTATTATATTGCCGCACGAAAACGCTTTTCTGCGTAGAACCGGTCGGTTACTCTGTACTGCCTGATCATGCGATTCGCAAAGCCCATCATTGGCATCCTTGCCGCTGTCATCACCGTGCAGCTTCTGGGATTTTTATTGCTCGCACTCATCGTCTACCAAGTAACCCCCAAAAGCATTCTGGCGCGGGAGACATTCATAGGGGAAATTCCGGGGCTGCTTGCGGGCGTGCGCATCCTCGATCGAGCAACGAACATTTTCTACTGGGGTCCGCGATCTCCCGAGAAACTGCCGCATTACGCACTTCAGATCGACTCCGCGGATCTGCAGAAGATCGAAGAAAGCCTCCCCAAGAGCCTCTCGTCTCCGTGGTATGGCAATATCATCCTGACGGAAGACGCGAAAGAATGGGTGAAGGGGACATTCACCGCGGATGGGAAGGAGTATGACGTTGATGTTCGCGTGCGCGGAGACATCTTCAATCACTGGGCCTACCGCAAAAAATCGTGGCGCGTGCGTTTCGACGGCGGTGTCCTGTTCAACGGCATGAGGGAGATCAACCTGATCATCCCGGAAGACCGCGGCTGGATCGCGGAACCATTCAACGCCTATCGAGCGAAGCAGTTTGGATTTCTCCAGCCGCCCATGGAGTACGTTACCGTGTCGCTCAACGGAAGTTCTCCGATGATCTACACGCAGATCGAACAGTGGAGCAAAGAACTTCTCGAGAAGCAGGCACGACCGGGCGATGTGAATCTCTACGGAGCGGGCGGCGGCACTTCTTACTTCCAGCAGTGGGATGACGTCTTCTCCGATATCGCCTATTGGAACAAGTACGAGTCCGCGGTCGCTCCGCCCCATGATTCCTATGAGGAAATGGAAGCATTGCGCTTGCTCTCTCTTCCCGACGCCCATCGTCAGCCGGGATATCAGGAGCGCGTTTCCTCGCTCATCGATCCCAAAGATTTCACGGACTGGTATGCCTTGAGCTTGCTCTCCGGGAGCATGCACGTGCGTGATTACAACCTTCGTTTCTTCTATGACGTATCGCGAGGCCTTCTGGAACCGATTCCTTGGGACATTGGCCTCTATGCGCCACGCTCACTCTATGCGCCTCCGGGCAATCCCTTCTTAAACGAGGTCTTGCGCGTGCCGCAGTGGAAACTGCAAGCATATGAGACCGTCTGGGCGTACCTTCAAGATCAAACACGAGTTGAGAAGGATCTGGCGGAAGCGAGCAGGCTTCGTTCTCTCGTCGAGCGTGCGGCGTACCGCGACCCCGTGAAACTCCAGAGCAATCGCCAGGTAAAGCACGAGCTCAACGGCCGCATTTCTCAGATTCGAGACAACCTCGAGTTTCTGAAAAAAGAATTGTCCCTCTCCGAAGTTCTCGTGCATCAACGCGTTCCGGCCGAGGCGGACCGGGAGCGCGGGCTGCTCATGACGTTTGAACTGACGGCGCGCGGCGTCAGCCCGGCTCGTTTCCATCAGTTCTCC
Source organism: Candidatus Peregrinibacteria bacterium (assembly GCA_016196295.1). Classification (GTDB taxonomy): domain Bacteria; phylum Patescibacteriota; class Gracilibacteria; order Peribacterales; family Peribacteraceae; genus JACPYA01. Next base: position 15,035 of record JACPYA010000010.1, read on the forward strand.
TTGCCGAAAAATATGGCGGATGCCTGGAAGAGAGGGGAGATCGCTCTCGTGCGCGATGATGGTGACGGATTGCTGGAGAGCTCTGATCCTCGACTGTCGCTGTCGCTGCGTGCGGATCCGGATAAGAGCGGACGGCCCGTGCTGCAAGTGCAGAGCGATTCCCATTCGCTGCTCTGGGTCGGTGATCCGGTCGTGGATGAGCATGAAGTCGTGAAGGTCGTCCCACATACGCTCCATCGCTTCTTTCTCGTCCGCCGCTCGGGTGGCTCGGCGTTTGCCCGATCCGATCTGCCACTCAATCTCGATATCCGCAACGCCGTCACCGGAGAGAAGGCGCAGGTGTTGCGCGAGGTGATCGTGGATGATCGCACTCTTGAAAGCCTTCCGCTCGCCTACGCCAGTCGCTCTTCTTTCCTGGAGCGCTATCCGATGTTCGATGCCGGAGTCGGCAATGAAGTCATTTTGCGAGGATCGCCCACATTTCTCGAGGATGTGATCGTTCCCTCCGCCGTGAAACTGCGCGTCGAACCCGGAACGACCGTGCTCATGGGCAGCGGGGTGACGCTGCTCTCCTATGCTCCCGTGCAGATCGTCGGCTCGTCCGCTTCGCGTATCCGCTTTGAATCCGCGACCAGCGGTCATTGGGGTTCGCTCCTGGTGGTGAATGCGAAGGAACCCAGCCGGGTCGAGTGGGCGGAATTCGCGGGCGGTGGAGAAACATTGCTCAATGATATTTACGCGACGGGTATGGTGGCGTTCCACGCAAGTCCCGTGACGATCCGAGACAGTTTCTTCCGCAATTCCCACGGGGACGATGCTCTCAACATCAAATACATTCCCGCAGATCTCGCCCGGCTCCACTTCACCGATGCCGGAGCCGACGCACTCGACATCGATATGGCGCCCTCCGGAGTCCTCGAGGACAGTACGTTCCTCATTTCCGAAGGCAACACCGATAGCAACGGTGACGGGGTCGATCTTTCGTGGTCTTCCGTTACGCTGCGAAACCTGACGATCGAAGGCAGCCGCGACAAATGCATCAGCGTCGGCGAGAGCAGCAAGCCAGTCATCGAAGACGTGACGCTTCGGCGCTGCCACTTCGGCATCGCCTCCAAGGACGGGTCCGCGCCGACTGTGCAACGCGCGAAATTCATCGGCAACGACATCGCGGTCACGGCGTACGTGAAGAAACCGATCTTCGGTCTCCCGACGATGGAGATCCGGGACAGTACATTCGAAGGAAACACCGTAGAACAGGAGGCGCTCAACGGCGCCACCATTACGATTATTCGCTAACGCATGCCTCCTCGCACTCCCACAAAGGCCCCGCTCCATCCGCCTTCGCAGCAGGCCTCAGACCAGGTTTTTGAACAAGAAAGATTTTTCGGAAGTCGCAATGCCGCTGCGGCGAATTCCGCAGTTCCTCGGTTACGTTGGCAGAAATCATCCATACGTGCGCCTTCACCGCTTCACTTCCGCCGGATGGAACTCAAATACATCCTCCCCGCGCGATACATCGGCCGCTTCATTGATCGCATCGCGCCGTACACGCAGCTCGATCCTTTCTTGGTCCAAGAGGGGAAGGGACGGACGCTCTATCCGGTGACGTCCCTCTATTTCGATTCGATGGATCTCCAGTCGCTTCGGGAGAAAGACGCCGGCCTTCTCTCTCGTCGCAAGCTTCGCCTGCGCACATATGAGGAGCAGTTCACCGAGAGCTCCGTGGGGTTCCTCGAGATCAAGCGTCGCCATGATTTCATCGTCTCCAAAGATCGCCTGTCGCTTTCAGTCGGTCACCTGAACGGGATCGACCCGATGGGACATCTGCTCGGGCACCTGCTCTCGCGTGTCGAAGCGAGTGAAGAGGTCGCGGCGGAAGCGCAGATGTTGCGCAGTTGGTACAACCTGCAGCCGACCGCTTTGGTCATGTACGAACGCATCCCGTTCGTGGGAAAACATGATCGGAAATTCCGCATCACCGTCGATCACGGACTTGCCGGAATGTGGAAACCGTCGAAATTGATCGGGGATCTTCCGACGCGATCGTGCATGTCCGGGTACTGCGTCATCGAGCTCAAATGCAATCACAGCATCCCGGCGTGGTTTCACGATGTCATTCAAGATTTCAATATGAGCAGAACTGCGTACTCCAAGTACGCGATGATTGTGGCTTCCTTGGAGCCTTTTTCGCTCCTAACGGCGCCAATCACTGCTCGGTACCATACTTTTCAGTAAGGGGTTTCTTCTTTACACTCTTTTGGTATGCAGCCAGTCATCCCAGACATCGGGACACTCACGGGAGGAGCCAATCCCATTCACGTGCTTCTGGCGCTCCTCGGGAGTCTCGCGCTCTCACTCATCATCGCGTATGTCTACAAATCCACGCACCGGGGACTCAGCTATTCGCAGTCCTTTCAGTTCTCGCTGGTGCTCCTTTCGATGCTCGGCGCTTCGGTGATGGTCGTCGCCAGCAACAACCTGCTCGCCGCGGTCGGCATCCTGGGCGCATTCTCGCTGATCCGGTTCCGCACGGCGGTCAAAGACCCGAAAGACATGGCGTACATCCTCTTCGTGCTCGTCGTCGGCCTTTCGATGGGCGCGCAGATGTATTTGGTCGGCATCGTGACGACACTGATCGTCTGCGTCGTGATCCTCGCGCTTACGTGGATGAACTTCGGCATGACTTCCAAGCACGAGTCGATCATCCGGCTCATGTGCAAGGGGGAGAAAGATTCCGCCGTGAACACCGCCAATTACGAAGTCCTTCTCGGCAAGATGGCAGAGAATTTCCGCCTGCTCTCCGCGCACGCGCACGGCGACCGGATGGAACTGACGTACGGGGTGCGCCCGCGCAGAGGTTCCACGTCCCTCGCGCTTCTGGAAGCGATCCGCAAAGAGAAGGGCGTCGAAGACGCGGAATTGTTTGATGCGAAGCATCAGGTGGAATTTTAGTTTTTCAGAAAACGTAGGGCCGAAATATTTCGGCCCTACGTTTTATAAATGTTTTATAGAGCCCGATATGTTCGTCCCGTTTTTTCAATCTCCTTTCCATCGAGGAGGGATTTCAGGTCGTAGACCACGCCGTCCTTCTTCACACTCTTTAAGAAATCCTTCAGCGGTTTTCCGATGTACTCTTTGTGCGGAACGAGGAGCACGAGCGCATCGTAGGGTTGGCTATCCAGCACACCTGGCGTCATCCCGCGGGATTCGATCTCGTCCGGGGCAACGTGCGGATCGTGTACTTCCACGCTGAAACCGAGGGCTGTGAGGGCAGAGACGACTTCCGCCGCTTTACTGTTTCGGGTGTCGGGGATGTTTTCTTTAAAGGTAAGACCGAGGACGAGAATTCTTGAAGATCTTTCTCGATTCGAGAGCATCTCTGCCACTTCAGCTGCCACATAGGTACTCATCCCGTCATTGAGCGCGCGACCCGCGGTGATGACGTGCGTTTTCATGCCGAGCTGCTCCGCTTTTTCGACGAGATAGTAGGGATCGACGCCGATGCAATGCCCGCCAACGAGACCGGGCTTGAAGGGGAGGAAATTCCACTTCGTCCCGGCGGCCTCAAGGACCTCCTTCGTCGGGATGCCGATGCGATTGCAGAGGAGCGCGATCTCATTCACGAAGGCGATGTTCAAATCTCGCTGTGCGTTCTCGATCGCCTTCGCCATCTCCGCGACTTTCAAGGATGACGCGCGGTGGATGCCCGCCTTCACGACCGATCCGTACAAATCGCAGAGGATGTCCGTGGTTTTTTCGTCCTGCCCCGCGACAACCTTCACGATTTTATCGACGGTGTGCTGCTTGTCACCGGGGTTGATGCGCTCCGGGCTGTACCCGAGCATGAAATCCTTCCCACACACGAGGCCGGATGCCTTCTCCAAGATCGGTCCGCAGATGTCCTCCGTGACGCCCGGGTAGACCGTCGATTCATACACGATGATCATTCCTTTCTTCAGGTGCTCACCAACCGTCTGCGTCGCGGCCTCCACGAGCGAGAGGTCGGGCTTGTTCGCCGCATCCACGGGAGTCGGGATCGCAAGCACAATGACCTCGGCGCGCTCCAGGATGCTGGGGTCATCACTATAGGTGATGCGCGCCTCCTTCATCTGTGCGTCGGAGAGCTCGCCCGTGCGGTCGGTGCCGCTCTTCAGCTCCTCGATGCGCCTGGCATTGATGTCGTAGCCGATCGTCTCATGCCCGACCTTGGCAAAGGCGTGTGCGAGAGGCAGGCCGACGTACCCGAGACCGACGATTGCTACCTTCATGGGAGCTTCAGTATAGGGATAGGGCTGGGGCTAGGGCTAGGGACAGACACGGGAATGCGCTTCATCGAAATCCTAGCCCAAGCCCTAACCCTAGCCCTCTTCTCAGTCCTCCTCTACCATCTTCCCGGTGCCTCGCAAGAAAGCTCTCATCACCGGCATCACCGGACAAGACGGCTCCTACCTCGCAGAGCTCCTGCTCGAGAAGGGCTACGAAGTGCACGGCCTCGTACGCCGGTCTTCCACGTTCAACCGCGGGCGCATCGACCATCTTTTCTCCGACGTCTACCACCCAAATCTTTCCATCGATCTCCACTACGGCGACCTCAGCGACAGCAACTCGCTCCTGCGAGTCCTCACGAAGGTTCGTCCGGACGAGGTGTATAACTTGGCGGCCCAGTCGCACGTGGGAATTTCCTTCGATACGCCGGAATACACCGGTGACGTGACGGGACTCGGAACCACACGGCTTCTGGAAGCCATTCGTACGAGCGCGCTGCCCATCCGTTTCTACCAAGCAAGCTCCAGTGAGCTCTTCGGCAAAGCGGCAACGTCGCCGCAGAACGAAAACACGCCGTTTTATCCTCGCAGCCCCTACGCCTGTGCCAAGGCATATGCGTACTACCTCACGAAGAACTATCGCGAGAGCTACGGCATGTATACCGTGAACGGCATTCTCTTCAACCACGAATCGCCGAGGCGCGGCGAAAATTTCGTCACGAGGAAGATCACCTTGAGTCTAGCGAAAATTTTGGCCGGACAACTGGATCACATGCCCATCGGCAACTTGGAGGCGAAACGCGACTGGGGCTACGCGAAGGAATACGTCGAAGGGATGTGGCGGATGCTGCAACAGCCGAAACCGGATGATTTCGTCCTGGCGACGGGCCATGCCGCGAGCGTGCGGGAGTTCCTGGAGCTCTGCCTGAAGATTGCCGGCATCGCGTACAAAAAATCCGGAAGCGGCAAAGACGAGAAGTATGTGGATACAAAAACCGGCAAAACGATTGTCGCGATCGACGCCAGGTATTATCGTCCTGCTGAAGTAGATTTTCTCCTCGGTGACGCATCGAAGGCGAAAAAAATACTCGGCTGGGAACCGAAAACATCGCTCCCCGAGCTCGCACGACTGATGCTCGAGGCGGACTTCAAATTATTCAATGTGACACTATGAAGATTGATGCGATCATAATCGACGATATTTTCCACTTTGCACTTTCCCTGCCCGTCCGGCAGGCGGGCACTTTGCACTTCATTCTCTCTTCGTTTATATGGCATCAATAAAGTGGAAAGGAAAACTGGCTCTCGTCACCGGCGGCACGGGATTCATCGGCAGCTTCCTCGTCGAGCGCCTGCTCTCGCTGGGAGCGCAGGTGCGCGTGCCCGTGCGGTCCGATAACTACCGCTCGCTCTCGCCGCTCCGTGAGCAGATCCAGTGGATGGAAGGAGATCTGCGCGATCCCGAGTACTGCAAGCTGCTCGTGACGGGCGTCGATCATGTCTTTCACCTGGCGTCCTGTCGCCGCAACGTGGAGTTCCATCACGATCGCTGCAGCGGCGTCCTCACGGAGAACGTGCGCATGACGCTCTCGCTCATGGAAGGGTTGAGGGATTTCCCGCACGTGCCGGTTACATTCTTCAGCACCGCGAACATTTCGCCGAAGACGGACATTTTGGAACTCACGAAACAGGAACGACTCGACGGCTACGTGCTCGGCAAGGCTCTGTGCGAGCAGATGTGGTACGTCGGTTCCCGGGAAAGAGAGTTCCCACTGCTGATCATCCGACCGCTGGGCGTCTACGGTCCGCGCGACACGTTCACGGCGGAGAGCAACGTGATCCCCGCGCTCATGTTCAAGGCCCGACGCAAGGCAGAGATGCTCTCTGTGTGGGGAACAGGGGATCAAGAGCGGTCCTTCCTCTACGTGGAAGATCTCGTCGATGCGACACTCCGGCTGGTCGAGGCGGGAGCGGAGGGCGTCCAGTACATTCATTCCACGGAGCTCGTGCCCGTGCGCACCGTCGCGAAAACCATACGCGACCTCATCAATCCGAAGCTCACGATCAAATACAATCCGGAAAAACCGCGAGGGACCAGGAGCGTGCCGCGATTGCAGCTGCATACATCCTTGAAGGATTTTCCGTGGACGCCGCTCGCGGAGGGCCTCGCAAAGACCGCCGATTGGTGGAAGAACTCGATGAAGCGAAACAGCGGGGCGGCGATGAGGGATTTGGAACGCAATCGGGATGCGGTGGCCCAGAGTTAGCGAGGAGATTGGTGCTTAGTGATTAGGGAGCCAAACACTGGTAGGATTTCGTGTAATGAAGATTCGGACACTCGCTCCGTGGGGATATATCGCTCTCTTGATGGTTGTCACGGGCATCAGTCTCTTTTCCTCCACGCCGCGACCACTCGACGATCATTTTTTCTATCAGCGATTCGTCGAGGCTCTGGCACGAGGCGATCTCGATCTCTCGATCCCCGGGTTTCATGGCGCAGACCTCTTCGCGGTGCCGCTCTACTGGATGACGCAGTCACCGATTGCGCAAATCTATGCTCAGATGGTCCTCGCCTGTCTGATTCCCCTCGCGGGGTTCCTCGCAGGCCGTGCCCTCTTTAAATCCGTTGCCGCGGGCATCCTCCTTTCGTCCATCCTCGCGATGATGCCCTTCATCTCCTTCGTCTCGCTGCGCGGCTGGACAGGGCCGGGCTATTTCGTCCTCATGCTCCTCACGCTCTGGCTGGGGTCACGCGGATCGCTCTGGACGGTGCTCACGTTCGGCCTCGCTATCCTCACGAAGCCGTTTGCAATCGGGCTTCTGCCTCTTCTGCTCGTCATCGCTCCTCAGAAACAGTCACTCTGGATCCGCTACCGTCACCTCCTCGGAGCGGCTGTCCTTGTTGCCTTCTATCTTGGGATTCAATATGTCCAAGCCGGACGGATTTTCGTCGGCGCACACAGTGAGACGACCGTTACCGGCATCTGGCAGGATCCGTATCGCATACTCCTCAATCTCGCCCATGCGGTGCAGATTCTTTTCTCCGTGCACAATTATTACTATCCGGATCCCGCGCTTACCGGGCCGGGCAACCTGATGCACACAAGCCCCGTGTTGATCTTCTTGGGATTATTTTGGTTATTTTCTCCGACGGGGAAAGGACTGAGGACAGAGGACCTGGGGAAAAAATCCCTCAGTCCTCAGTCCTATTTCCTAAGTCCTCGTGGGGCGATCCTCATCGGCGCCCTGCTTGTTTTCATCCTGAATGCCCTCCTCGATCACATGGACTTCTTCCTGGTACCTGCGGTGGTAGATGCCTGCTTTATCATCTTCTGCCTCGTTTCCTTGCCGAGATTGCGGTCAATGTGGCAACATACGATTTTCGCACACAGATGATGCGGCTTCGCCCCGCGCCTGCGGGTTTATCCGTCTCGGCGCAGCCGAGCCGCGACGGACGCCGACATTCCGACATTATGGAAAAAGCCTCCTTAGATTCAATTCGCGTAGCCGTATGAAACACCTCTTGAAGAACCCGAAACTCCGCACACATCTTTCCCAGGGGATGAAATTTGTCGTTGCCGGCGGCATCGGCACATCCATCGATCTCCTGTCGCTCACGTTCCTCGTGGAAGTCGCGGGACTCGACTCGCGCATCGCTCTCGTCGCCTCGTCCCTCGTCGGCGCAAGCTTCGTCTTCCTGGCGAACAAATTCATCACGTTCGCAAATCGTGAGAAACAAGTCGGCCATCAGATTCTGAAGTTTGCGATGGTCTATGGCGTGGCCATCGCGCTCAACGCGGCGCTTAGCAACGCGCTCTATTATCTGGGAATCCACTACTTCCTCGCAAAATTCATCGCGATCGCGGTCATCGCGGTCTGGAATTACGCGTTGTCGCACGGATTCATCTTCAAGAAGCGAGAGAAGGTTGAGGCAGCGGTGTTTTAAGAAGGAGACAGAAGAAACAGAGGAGTCAAAAGAGACAGAGGAGACCAGGGAAGGGGTTTCAGCGATGGACTATCATCGCTAGACTAGGCTTCCATGAAAACCGCAATTATCGCCGGTGCCGGTCCTGCGGGCCTTACGGCGGCCTACGAGCTTCTCAAGCGCACGGACATCAAGCCCGTGGTCTTCGAGGCGACGGATGCCATCGGCGGCATCGCGCAGACCTTCAATTACAAAGGTAACCGCATCGACATCGGCGGGCACCGCTTCTTTTCCAAGAGCGAGCGTGTGATGGACTGGTGGTTCAACATTCTCCCGCGGCAAGGCGCTCCGGCTGCGGATACGGTCGAGAAGCAGCATGAAATCGAATATGCCGTCGAAGCAGTGATTGAATATTTATGTCCAGAGTGCATCGACGAAGGACTTAGGACACAGGACGTAGGACAGAGGAATGCTGATTTTCCTAAGTCCCAATTCCTAAGTCCCAATTCCTCTATAAAAACAATCAATAAACAGGCACCCGATCCGGAGAAAGACGATCTCGTCATGCTCCAGCGCCCGCGACTCAGCCGCATCTTCTATCGCAAGCATTTCTTCCCGTACCCCATCGGCATCACGTTCACGGTCGCGAAACGCCTGGGATTCTTCAACACGTTCCTGATCGGACTCAGCTACCTCTGGCGGCAGATGCGTCCCCTCAAAGATGAAACGTACCTCGACGCGTTCTACCGCAATCGTTTCGGGGACCGTCTCTACCGCACGTTCTTCGAGGCCTACACGGAGAAAGTGTGGGGGGTTCCGTGCAGCGCCATTCGGGCAGATTGGGGCGCGCAGCGCGTGAAGGGGCTCTCGCTGAAGCGCGCGGTGGCGCACGCGGTGAAAGACCTGCTCAGTTCCGACTTCAAGAAGGCGCAAGCGGAGCGCGAGACCAGCCTCATCACGCGCTTCTTCTACCCGAAGTTCGGTCCCGGGCAGATGTGGGAGACCGTGACGAAACATGTGAGAGCCTGCGGGGGCGAAGTGCGCATGAAGCGGCGCATCAGCGGGGTGCATCTGCAGGGGAACGAAGTGATTGCGGTGACGGTCGAGAACGTTGAGACGGGCAAAACAGAGCGCATGCCATGCGATTACTTCTTCTCGACGATGCCGATCAAACACCTCGTCGGGATGACGACGCCGCATCCTTCCGCGAAGGTCGTGGAGGTCGCCGAGGGGCTCCAGTACCGCGACTTCCTGACTGTCGGGCTGCTGCTTCGCAAGCTCCATGTGCAGGAAAAAGGAAAAAAGCCCCAGGTCGATGTGCCGGATAACTGGATTTACATCCAGGAAGGCCGCGTGCGCGTGGGCCGCGTGCAGATTTTCAACAACTGGAGCCCCTACATGGTGGCGGATCGAAAAAATACGATTTGGATCGGCCTCGAGTACTTCGTGAACGAGGGAGGGGACCTGTGGGTGATGCCGGACTGGGACCTGATCGCGCTCGGGATCCGCGAGATGGAACAGATCGGCTTTCTGAACAAAGAAGATGTCCTTGATGCCTGTGTGCTGCGCATGCCCAAGGCCTACCCCGCCTACATCGGCAGCTACGACCAGCTCCACGTCGTGCGCGACTACGTGAATACGATTCCGAATTTGTTCCTGATCGGCCGAAACGGCATGCATCGCTACAACAACCAAGATCACAGCATGCTCGCGGCCATGACCGCGGTCGATAACATCCTCGCGGGGCAGAGGGACAAATCAAATCTGTGGGACATCAACCTTGATATGGTCTACCACGAGGAGAAGAAGTAAATATCAATGATGTCGCCTGCTTCTCCCATTGGAGCCCGCAGCCGTGATGTGAACCTGATAAAGGTGTCGCCTGTGACGAATGCGCGGATGATCATCGTGTTGAGCGATGGGAATATTGGCAGTTTTCACGGAATTCAACGTCGAAGTTCTTAAAACCTTCACCACTTGTTCCGCTGCTTGCTGCGCTTCGCGTAAAGCTTGTTCGTATTTCTTATATTGCTCCATCATTTCTTGGGCGCTTGGGGCGGGGCCATTAAAGCGAGCGAGCTCCATCGAGATCATCATGTCACTTTGACCTTTCAAGTCAATTACGAGTTCTGTGCGTACCAGGAAACCGCCCTCTTGATCCCTTCCTCGAAGGAAATTTTGGGATCGAAGCCCAGGAGTTTCTTCGCCTTGGTGATATCCCCCACGTAATGAGTCACTTCGCCGGTGCGGGAGGGTGCAAAAGAGACCGATGACATGCTTTTTGTGAGCTTCTTGATCTGCTCTGCGAGCGAAACGAGCGTCGATCCTTTCCCGAAGGCGAGGTTGAATGTTTCGCCACTGACCTGATCGAATTTCTCGAGCGCGAGGATGGCGCCTGCGATGGCATCGTCGATGTACGTGAAGTCGAGACATTTGTCTTTGCCGAAGACCACCATCGGTTCGTTCTTGCGCGCGAGGCGAATGAAGAGCGGCACGATGCGCTCGCTGTCGTCGTAGGCTCCGTACACGTTGCTGAATCGCAGGATCACGGTCTTCATGTCATAACAGCGGCGATAAGCATGCACGAGCGCTTCGCCGCCGATTTTGCTTGCGGTGTAAGAACTCTCACACTGATCGATGGACGCGGTGTCCTCCGTGTAGCGCTCGCGCTTCTCATTGCCGTAGACCTCCCGCGACGACGCGAAGAGAAATCGCTCGATCTTCTGTTTCCGAGCCCACTCGAGCGTGTTGAACGTCGTGAGGAAATTGTCGCGTGCCCGGTCGGGATTCTCCACAAGCTCGTAGACGCGCGCATTGGCCGCCAGGTGCACCACGGCATCGATGTCGCTCGGCAATTTTTTGAGGTTCTTCTCATCACGCAGGTCAGCCAAAATCGTGATGTCATTGATGGCGGCGTTCCATTGGTTCTTTTCCCAGTCTACGCACACAACATCGTGGCCTTTCTCCATCAAGGTTTCCGCGAGCCGTGTGCCGATGGTGCCGGAGGAGCCTGTTACAAGAATTCGCATGGTTACGGGGGGGATTACCTCTTTCGGAAAAGCTGGTAGCTTGTAGCTAGTAGCTTGTAGGAAAACGGAAAGGAGCGCAAACCTAGAAGCTACTTCCTACCAGCTACAAGCTAGAATGATTTCTTTGGTTCTTCCAACCTATAAAGAGGCCGCGAACCTTCCCGAATTGGTCACGGAGATTCGTGACGCGCTCGCGGGTCATTCCTACGAGATCATCGTCGTCGATGACGACTCGCCGGACCGCACGTGGGAAGTGGCGGAGCATCTGGGGCCTCCGGTCCGATCCATCCGCAGGCGCACGGAACGCGGACTCTCCTCCGCGGTCATCGAAGGATTTCATCACGCGAAGGGCGAGTATTTGGTCGTCATGGACGCGGATGGCCAGCACGATCCGCGGTTGATCCCCCGAATGATCGACGCATTGAAAGGGGGCGTCACTGTCGCAGTGGGTTCTCGCTACATCGAGGGGGGGAGCGTGGAAGGATGGATCGAAGCGCGACACTTCGCGAGCCGAGTCGCAACGACATTTGCGAGGCTCGTCACAGAAGTGCAGATCGAAGACCCCATGAGCGGCTTCTTTGCGCTCCGGAATGAAACATTCCATCTGATCGTCCCGCGGCTTCGCCCCACGGGATTCAAAATCCTCCTGGAAGTTTTGAGCTGGCTGCCGCACGGTTCCACGGTCTTCGAAGTGCCGCTGATCTTCCGCAAGCGCAGGAAAGGGGAGAGCAAGCTCTCGTGGAGAGTGGAGCTCCAGTATTTCAAGCAGGTGATCAGGTTGTTCTTTAATTTTAATCGAAGGGCCAGCCTTCGCTCCAGGGGCCTGCCGACCGTAACTCCGCCGTTGTTCCATGAAAAAAATCTGCATACATCTGGAGCTACGTCCGGCGACCTTCGCGGAGCGAAGGTCGGTGGGAAACAGCGGGTTCTTTTTGTCTTAATCGGTCTCGTGGTCGCAGCGTTCCTGATCCCGCGGGCGTGGAGTTTGCGACTTTTGTACCTGGATGCCGCTCTGCGTGCGCGGGTTCCCGCCGAAGTGCAGCGGATCGCAGAGGCGAATGGATGGCTCCTCTCCGGCGTTTCGCTGCGGTCAGTTGAAAAGGATCGCATGTCATTCGTGCATAGAGCCCATTATCGCGGAGAGGATCCCGAAGAGTGCTTCACGGTGCAGTACGGCTCTTCCGATCTCCAGCCATGCGCCGATTGATCGCCATTGCCGCTCTTGAAGTACATGCGCTGCTGCTCGCATGGATGCAGTCACTCGGCGGCGGTGTGCGGACCGATGAAGCGAAGTACCTCCTGAACATTCCGTATCCGCAACCGCCGCTCGCACGGACAGTCCTGGGGTGGACGGAAGGTTTGGCGTTCCAGGAGATCCTCTGGCGCGTGATCTTCGCGACCCTGCTCATCCAAGCCGTCTGGCTCGTGTGGGACATCGGGCGCAATCTCTCCCGCGAGCATCGTTTCATCCTCGCTGCGGGTTGGCTCCTCTCCACTTCCGTCCTCTTCCAGGCGGGAACAGTGATGATGGCGCCGCTCACGGCGCTCTTTGGATTGCTTTTTGTGTGGCTTGCCCTGAATCGGAGCCCCTCGGCTTCTCTCGGGGTAAATGAAGCGACTGGTTCAGGGGTGCTCCTGCGTGAGCGTGGGTCCCTCTTCGTTGTGGGCATGCTCTGGCTCGCGGCGCTCTTCACGGCGTACCAAGGGATTTTGTATATGCTGCTCGTGTGGACGATCCTCCGCCGGCGCCATGCGTCGCTCCTGGAAAAGGTGCTGTACCTGGGCCTTCCGATCGCACTCGTCGCCCTCTACACGCTCACCAACCCTCTCGCGATTGCAAGTTTTGTGAATGCGGGCGGAGAGAATCTCAATATTCCATTCGCTCTCTGGGGAGCGTACCTCGTGCGGCTCTGGATCACCGGTGGAAGCCTCGCTCTGACGATCCTCGGGATTTTTGGATTGCTGCGCTCACGCAATGTCGCACTTCTCGGGTCGTTCATCCTTGTGAGCGTCTTCTGTTTCGTCTCGTTCCGCGAGTACTACGACATTCTCTTTACCCCTCTCTTCATTGGTGGAGCAGCACTCTTCCTTCGGCATTCCCGGAAGATTCCTCTCGTTCCATTTTTGATCGTGCTCGTCGGAACCACGGCCATCGCCGCGCGACTGGTTCCTCCGATCATCGATCTCGGGCCCGCGCGGGAAGTCATGCGAGCGATCGAAGCGCGCGATCAGCCTGGCGATGTCCTCATCCACAAATATTTCGGCCATGCGTGGCAGTGGGAGAGCAATCTGCCTATTCGCCGGTTTGCGCCAGAGCTCGCGAAGGATGCCCAGGCGGTCATTTGCATCAATCCGTGCGAGGGATTTGATCCGCGGGGCTGGCAACAACTTCCGGACCTTCCGGTAGAGGTATGGATGCGAGAATAATCGTCTTGTTTACAGAGCCGTGCCACGGGCACGGCTCGAGACGCTTGAATCCTTTGAACACCTCGAGGATGGTGTCGATCACTTTCGGCTCAAGAACTGCCCTGCGATATTTGATGGTGATCTGGATGTGGTAATTACACTCCGAGACGTTGTGATACCAACGCCAGAGGTCTGTGTCGATCTTGATCACGAGAGCAGTGTATCTGTTTACTGTGTGTGTTGAACGAACAAGGTGCCTGCGCGCGCCTCCGCAGAGGCGCTAGCGCAGGGTATGGGGGCAATCGTCTTGTTTGCAGAGCCGTGCCACGGGCACGGCTCGAGACGCGCGCATCGCGCGTCTCTACAAACAACGAACATTAAATCTTGTAATACTCCCTGTACCACTCCACGAACTTTGGCACCCCATCTTTGATCGTGGTCTTCGGCTCGAACCCGAGCATTTTCTTCGCTTTCGAGATATCCGCGAGGCTCGTCTTCGTGTCTCCCGGCTGCATGGGATGAAATTCTTTCTTCGCGATCTTGCCGCAGCTCTTCTCCACCATGCCGACGTAGTCCATCAGCTCTTCTTTCCGTCCGCAGCCGAGGTTGAAGATCTCTTCCGGGTAATTTTTGCCGATGGAGGCAACAACGCCCGAGACGATGTCATCGATGTAGGTGAAGTCGCGCTGCATTTTGCCTTCGCCGAAGATCGTGAGGGGACGGTCGTGGAGGAGGGCGTCCGTAAAGAGGAAGAGCGCCATGTCGGGGCGGCCCCATGGCCCGTAGACCGTAAAGAACCGCAGGCCCGTGACGTGCGTGCCGTAGAGGCTGTGATACACGTGGGCCATGAGCTCGTTATCCTTCTTGTTCATGCCGTAGAGCGACAGCGGATTATCTGTGCGGTCGTCTTCCGAAGCCGGGAACTTGGTATTGCCTCCGTACACCGAGCTTGAGGACGCGTAGATGAGCCCTGGAATCTTCTGCTTGCGGACTTCATCGAGGACATGGAAGAAACCGGTGATGTTGATGTCGATGTATTCATCCGGATGATCGAACGCGTAGCGCACGCCAGCGAGCGCGGCCAAGTGACAGACGCGGTCGCAGCCCTTCATCGCTTTTGCCACCGTTGCGCGGTCGAGGATGTCACCTTTGACGAAGGAGAACCCTTTGATCTTTTTCAGCATTTCCAGGCGCTTTTCTTTTAGTGTTGGATCGTAGTAGGCGTTGATGTTATCGAGCCCCACGACTTCGTCGCCGCGCGCGAGGAGCGCTTGCGCCGTGTGAAACCCGATGAAGCCGGCGGCACCTGTAAGAAGGATTTTCATTGGAAGGTATTTTAGCAGAAAAAATCCGTAGGGCCGAAATATTTCGGCCCTACGGATTTCGGATTATTCGATTCCGATCCCATGATACGTGAGACCCGCCGCCTTCACTTCCGCCGGTTCATACACATTGCGGCCATCGAACAGGTCCTTCCCTTTCATCGCCTGCTTGAGTTCGCCGAGGTCGATGCCGCGGAAGAGGTCCCACTCTGTGAGGAGCACCACCGCATCGGCGCCTTTGGCCGCCTCCATGGGCGAGCCGACGAACTGCACCGCATCGGGGAGGAGCTTTCTGGCATTGTCCATGGCAAAGGGATCGTGCGTCGAGACGGCGTGGCCCGCATCGATTAGCATCGGGATGAGATCGAGGCTTGGGGCCTCGCGCATGTCGTCGGTCTTTGGTTTGAAGCTGAGGCCCAGGACCCCGACACGCGCTTTCTTCGGGAGGGCTTTCAAGATTTTCTCGAAGAAGCGATGACGCTGCCGCGCGTTAATGCGGTCCGTTGCCTCGATGATGCTGAGATCAAGATTCAATTCTTTGGCGGTGGCCATCAGCGCCTTCACGTCCTTCGGGAAACAACTGCCGCCGTAGCCGATGCCGGCGTGCAGGAAGCGCGGGCCGATACGGCTATCGAGCCCCATGCCGAGTGCAAGATCGCGGATGTCCCCCCCCGTCACCTCGCAGAACTCAGTCAGCATATTGATGAAGCTGATTTTCGTCGCGAGGAAGGCGTTGCTCGCGTACTTTACGATCTCCGCGCTCTCACGGCTCATGAAGACGAGGGGTTTGCCCACTCTCGTGATCGGCCGATAGAGCTCCTCCATCAATTTCTTCGCCTCGGGGTCGTGATTCACGCCGACGATGATGCGGTCTGGCATCAGCGTGTCCGTCACGGCCATGCCCTCGCGGAGGAACTCCGGGTTACTGACAACGGGAATCAAAAAATTCTTTCCGCGCTTCGCAAGAATCTTTGCGATCTCCTGCTCACACTTCTTGCCCGTGCCGACGGGCACGGTCGATTTATTCACGAAGACGATGCTCCGGTCCGCATGCTCCGCGACGGTCTCCATCACTTTGAAGATCGCGCGCAGGTCGGCCTGGTGATTTTCCCCCTGCGGCGTTGCGACCGCCGAGAAGACGATCTGCACGTGGGGGAGAATATCGGTGAGCTTTGTTGTGAACGAGAGAAGTCCTGTTTTGAGGCCGCGTTGAATCAGCTCTTCCAAGCCCGGCTCGTAGATGGGGCTGACGCCGGATTTGAGTTTTTCGACCTTCACCTCGTCGATATCGACGCCTGTGACATGGTGCCCCAGCTCGGCGAAACACGCTGCGGAGACGAGGCCGACGTACCCTGTGCCGACAACGGCAATTTTCATGAGAGTTGTAGTTTAGCGCGGGGCCGGGACTCGGGCTAGGGTACAGCAGATGCCGATTGCAATCGGCATCTACGGAGGTTTCTGCATAATGATGAGGTACAATCGGGTCGTGAAGAAGATCCTCGTAACCGGCTCGATCGCATACGATGTGCTTTTGAACTACGACGGTTCATTCACCGATGCCATCGATCCCAAAGATCTCGAGCATCTTTCTGTCTCGTTTTTTAGTCCTCACTACGCCAAACATCATGGGGGAACCGGAGCGAATATCGCGTGGAACTTAAGATTGCTGGGGACGGATCCCTTGCTCATCGGCACGGTCGGTCATGATGGAGGCTCATACATAGCCCTCCTCGAAGAACGGGGGATCGATACCAAACAGATCGAGGTCTTGAAAGATCATGTCACTGCGACGGCCATCATCGGGACCGACACTGCCGAGCGGCAGATCGCATTCTTCCATCCCGGCGCGGATGCGCACGGTCACTGGCCGGATCTCCAAGACGATCGTGACGATCTTTCATACGCCGTCGTGGGGCCGCGCAATGCGAAACTGATGCTCCAGGCGATGCGCTGGTGCCGCGATGCCAAAGTGCCCTGCCTCTTCGACCCCGGGCAGCTCGTGATCGGCCTCAGCAAAGACGAACTGCTTTCCTCCATCAGAGGCAGCGCCGGCGTGATCGCCAATGCTTACGAGTGGAGTCTGCTCTCCGAAAAGATCGGCGCCTCAGTGGATGGGGTGTTGAAGATGGCGCCGTTTCTGATCGTCACACATGGTGAAGCAGGTCTCACGATCTTTGCGAAGAAATCTGCTACAGCTGTCCGCGCCTGCAGGCCCGATCATCTGGTGAATCCGACCGGCGCGGGCGATGCACTGCGCGCGGGATTGCTCACGGGACTCAGCGCGGGGTGGGAGCTCCCGACTGCCGCGATGCTGGGGGCATCCCTTGCTTCGTTCGTCGTCGAACAAGAAGGACCACTTATTGATCATGTAGACATAGAAGAGATATTGCAGAGAGCGGAGGCAACCTACGGGAAAGCATTGCCGGCGCCTCCATACATTTGAACATGGAGAGCGGCCATTCTTGGCCGCGGTTTATGATCTTAGTCCGCGCCCAAGAATGGGCGCTCTGGTTGTAGGGGATTTTTTCTGATAGCCTCCCTCGGCTATGTCCCATGTAAAGGATCCATCGCTGGCCCCTCAAGGACGTCTCAATGTGGAGATCGCCGAGAAGCGCATGGGGGCGCTCTTGGCGCTGCGGGAGCGCTTCAAAAAAGAACAACCTTTTAAAGGTCTTACGATCGGGATGGCGCTCCATGTGACGAAGGAGACAGCGGTCCTCGTTCGTACTCTCACGGCGGGCGGCGCCAAAGTCGCGATTACGGGCTGTAACCCGCTCTCGACCCAGGACGATGTCGCAGCAGCGCTGGCCGAGGAGCAAAACGTCCTCGTGTGGGCCTATAAAGGAGAGAGCAAGGAGGACTACTACCGTTTCCTGAATGCGGTGATCGAAGCCAAGCCGGATATCACCATCGACGACGGCTGCGACCTCGTGACGGAGATCCACCAGAAACACCCCCACCTCCTCTCAACTATGATCGGCGGATGCGAGGAGACGACGACCGGCATCATCCGCTTGAAGTCGATGGAGCGAGACGGCGCGCTCAAAACGCCGATGATCGCGGTGAACGACAACAAGACCAAGCACCTGATGGATAACTATTACGGGACGGGGCAATCGACCTTCGACGGCATCCTTCGCTCGACCAATCTTCTCATCGCGGGAAAGACCGTGGTCGTGCTCGGTTACGGGAGCTGCGGCAAGGGAGTCGCGATGCGCGCGAAGGGGCTGGGCGCGCAGGTTGTCGTCACCGAAGTCGATAACTTCGCGGCGCTCCAGGCGACCATGGACGGGCACCGTGTTCTCAGGATGAGCGAGGCGGCGGCGATCGGCGATCTCTTCATTACGGTCACGGGAAACCTCCACGTCATCCGCTGGGAGCATATGGATGCGATGAAAGACGGCGTGGTCATCGCAAACAGCGGACACTTCGACTGCGAGATCGACCTCAAAGCGCTCGAGAGCAAATCGCGCCGCAAGCGCAGAGTGCGCCATTACCTCGATGAATACCTGATGCCTTCCGGCCGCGTCCTCTACGTCGCGGGTGAGGGGAGACTCGTGAACCTCGCTTCCGCGGAGGGCCACCCGAGCGAAGTGATGTCACTCTCCTTCATGGGCCAGGCGCTCGCATGCGAGTACCTCGTGAAGAACCGCGGCAAGCTCCCGGTCGAGGTGATCACGTTGCCCCCGGAGATCGACGACTTCATCGCAGGTTTGCAGCTCGAAACCATGGGGTTGCGCATCGATGAACTGACCCCCGAACAGAAGAAATACCTCGCGAGTTGGCAAGAAGGAACCTAGCCAAACTCGGCGTAGTCCCGCGCATGCGGGACGAAGACGGATGGCAGGAGGGGACGTGAGATTTTGGAGA
>JACPYA010000013.1 GCA_016196295.1 Candidatus Peregrinibacteria bacterium
CAATCGACATCCAGTTGTACCGAATCGTATCCCTGCATGAGTGGGTAGAGGAATTCGTGCATTCCAAGTGGAAGATCCTCATCTTTTCTGCGCTGAAACATCTCTCGTTTCTCCATCTGCTGAAGCGTGAAATGGCTGGCAAGATTGAGTACATCAACAAATGTTAATTTCTCCAGCCACTGGTGGTTGTACACCACCTCGACGTTATCAAAGTCGAGCACGAGAGCCGCTTGCTGCTTGTAGGTTTCAAAATTCGCGAGGACTTGCTCGCGCGTAAGAGGTTCGCGCTGCTTATCGCGTCCGGAGGGGTCGCCGATCATCGCAGTGAAACTTCCGATCAGGAACGTCACGTGGTGACCCGCTTTCTGAAATGCCGCCAGCTTACGCAGCGGCACCGAGTGCCCCAAGTGAAGCTTCGCGCCGGTCGGGTCGATGCCCAGATAGAGGCGGATCGGTTTTCCAGACTTCAGTTTCGCTTCTGCCAATTCCTTCGGGACAACCTCCGAAACGGCGCGGGTCAGCAGTTCATTGTTGATCATTACCTGTATCCTACAAGCTACCAGCTACCAGCTACAAGCTCATGGAATGGGTTGTCTCTCTTCCCGATCGGCTGGATTCCTTCCTCGCACGTGAGGGCAGGATGCTCAGTCGTGCGAAGGCGCAGAGTGCGATCGAAGAGGGGCACGTCAGCGTGAATGAGGAAGTGATCGAACGGCCTGCACATCGGCTCCAGGAGGGCGACCGCGTGGAAGTCGCGGATGAAGCGTTTTCCGCAAAAGCATCGACGATGGAACCGATCGATCTGCACCTGGAGGTCCTCTACGAAGACAAGAGCTGCTTCGTGATCAATAAGCCGGCAGGTCTCGCCGTGCACCCGGGAGCCGGCATGGGGGAAGGGGAGCAGACGATCCTCCATGGCATCGCGTATCTTTTTACAAAGGAACGACTCGCCTTCTCATCAGAATCTGTGCTGGTCCATCGCTTGGACAAAGAAACAACGGGCTGTCTGCTGATTGCAAAAGATCCGGCGGCGCATGCTGCCCTCCAGAAACAATTCGAGGCGCGCACCGTAAAAAAAACGTACCTCGCGCTCGTCGCGGGTATCCCGGAGCATACAAGTGCGACGATCGATTCCCCTATCGGCCGAAGCGGCACCAACCGCACGAAGATGGCGATCACAGGGGCTTCTGCGTTGCGCGAAGCACAGACGGCCTACCGGAGGATCGGCGCGGCCGATCACGTTGCGCTCCTCGAGTGCGACCTCCACACCGGCCGTACGCACCAGATCCGCGTGCACCTGAGCAGCATCGGGCACCCCGTCCTCGGCGATGGATCGTACAGCAATGCCTTGAGCGAGCGCCTGACAGACGATCTTGCGATCCGCACGCTCTGCCTGCATGCCTGGAGGCTGACGTTTGAGTCCCCTGCTGACCGTAAAAATCATACGGTAACCGCTCCCCTCCCGCTTTCTTTCAGTGCGATTTTGAAGAAGCTCTCTATTCCTCCCGTCGATGCGTAATCCTTACGGGTTGTAGGTGACCCTTCGACAAGCTCAGGGTAACGTTATGGATTGTACGTTACCGTGTATTCCATCTTGTCGAGGATTTTGCCCTCGGCGTTGCGCGTGACAATCGCGTAGACGTTCTTGCCAGGTTTCATGGTGTTGAGCGCCGCGCTCGCGATGTAGTTCCAGAAGGTTTTGCCAGGCGCGTAGAGCTGGAGCTTGTAGTCATTGACCCAAACGGAAGCCGTCTGCGGCACGGTCGTTCCCTCGATGAGGAACTCGCTGCCCGTTGCGGTGTGCGCGGAACCGGGAGTAGGGCCTTTGACTGCCAGCGTCCCCGGAGCGATCGGGTCATTGGTCGGGAGCGTCGCGGGATCCGCGGTGGAGGGGGTCGAAGATTGCGCGGAGGAAACGACACCTTCGATGCCTTCCCCGAGGACAATCGTGATCGTTGCTTTTCCGCTCCTGTTTCCTTCCGCATCGATCGCGTAGACATCGTAGACGTTCGCGCCCTGTTTCATGTTCGCAAGCTCCGTGCTCGCGAGGTAGCTCCATTCACCCTTCGCCGGATCGAAGAGCTGCAAGCGGTAATCATTCACCATGATGCCCGCCGCGTTCGCAGGCGCCTTGCCGCGTATGACGAGCTCCTGCTGCCGCGTCTGGTACGTCTCGCCTTCCTTCGCCGGCATCGTGATGGTCGGGGCCGCGGGCAGGACGACCTCGCGTTTCACGGTGCGCTCCGTTTCCTCGAGTATTTCGCCTGCAAGGTCAAGCGCAGCGACACGGATCGTGAACTCACCCGCCCCCATGGGGAGCGCGAGCTCTTGGGAAAAAGTTCGGCTCTCGGGCACTTGAACGGCGAGGTAATCATTCACTTTGATCTGCGCGACTTCCACGCCGTATTTGCCACTCACGCTGACGGTGCCGGTCGTGACCGTCTGGTTGTCCGTCGGGGTATCGACCTGCAGGAAGCCCACGTCCTCGATGACGCTCGCGGCGAGTGCATTCGTCCGACCCTGCGCAGCCGCGATAAGTGCGCCGCGTTGCAGGCGGCTCTCTTCGACGAACGTGGAGCGAAGCACCATGGGATCGAGCGCTTCGCGATGCGCGTAGAGATCGGTGATCAGCGCGCGATCACCGGGAAGATCGATCTTCTGTCCTTCGCCCAGGACAATCGGCTCGAGATCGCTGTCGCGCAGCGCCACCATGAATCCCGCGCCATCGGAGGAGAAGACGACCGCGGAATCGGCAGAGAGCACCGCCTCCGCTCGCGGGGCTACGCTGTAGAGCAGTGTCGGGGTCTCCACGGTGCGGACAATCGCTCCGGAAAAGGCTTCCTTCGAGGGCGTGGCCATCCAGATCGAGCCGTCCTGGAGCTCCAGCGTCAGGAGGGATTCCTTGGCTCCGCGCGCGTTCTCGCCGACCGTCAGGTCCGTCTGCTGATCGAGCCGCACGACCGTGCCGTCGAAGAACGTGAGGGTGGCGTGACTGTTTGAGCCCGTCGTGATGCGCTCGCCCGGGAAGAGCTTCATGCCGTCTTGCGCGCGCTGCATCTCTTCATCTGCCAGGAACACATTGACCGATCCCCTGCCCTCGACCGTGAGGGCCGTCGGCATGCGCTGGACGGGATTGCCCACGCCGAAGAGACGGAGCACCCAGGTTCCGACGATATAGAGGAGGAGCACCGCGACGAGGACGGCGGCACCCCACTTCACGACGGAGGGGACAACGCTCTCCGGAGCGAGGGGATAAGCGCCGCGTCTGTGACGAGCGGTAAAGAGCATCGGGAGAGCTATGGTATGGAAGGAGCCATGAAGAAATCAACCGTTTTGCTGTTATTGCGCTTTCTCACGACAAAAGTGCCAAGTTCGAAGTACCAACTGCCAAGGACGAGATTTACCTTTTTGGCACTTTGCACTTGGAACTTCGTTTACGCCGTAACACGACTCACTTCGAGCTCCGTTGTCTTCTTTTCTTGTACGAACTCTCTGCCCCACTCTTTCATCGACTTGAATCCTTCCTTCCGCGCCTGTGCCTCGATCTGCGGGCCTTGCTCGAGATTCAAAATCAGTTGCTGGATCGACGGTCCGACCATCAGGAGTTCCGGCAGCGACATCTGTCCGTCGTAGGAATCGTGCGCGGCGGGGTCGCACGGGCCCGCCTTGCATGAGTCTTTCAGCGTGCGCACGAGTCGTTGCGCGAGCACCGCGCGGAGCGCCGGCGCGAAGGTGTAGGGACTCACGCCCATGGAGAGCAGACGCGGGATCGCCTCAATGGCGGAGTTCGTGTGAAGCGTCGAGAGCACGAGGTGTCCGGTCAGCGCGGCATTGATCGCCGTTTGGGCCGTCTCGGCGTCGCGGATTTCCCCGACGAGCACGACGTCCGGATCGTGGCGGAGAACCGAGCGAAGGCCGGTCGCGAAGGTGAAGTCGTGGTCGGCGTCGATCTGGCTCTGGATGATGCCTTCGAGCTCGTATTCGACCGGATCCTCCAGCGTGATGATGTTTCGCTCCTTGCCGACGATCGTCGAGAGGAGCGCGTAGAGGGTCGTCGTCTTTCCGGAGCCCGTCGGACCCGTGACGAGGATGAGGCCGTTTGGGAGCTCCACGAGTTCTTCGAGTTTCTTTTTGATGTCCATCGGGAAGCCGAGTTTCTCGAGCGGGATGATGCCGCGCTTCGGGTCAAGCAGACGCAGCGTGATCGCCTCGCCGAAGCGAGACGGCAGTGTGGCCGTGCGAACGTTTACCGTTCGACTGCGCTCACGGCCTTCGTCATCTTTGTCCGTTGCTTGGAATGTATACTGCCCGTCCTGCGGAACATTCGTCAGGTTCAGTTTCAGCTTTGCGAGGAATTTCACGCGGCGTACGACGCTCACGTACTTGTCATGGGAGATCTGCGCGACGGGCAGGAGCACGCCATGCAGGCGCCACTCGAGGCGGACGGTCGTTTTCTGCGGCGAAAAGTGGATGTCCGAGGCGCCCGATGCCGCGCAGACTTCGTGCAGCTTCTGCAGCATGGTTTCGCCATCCAGAGCGGCAAAATCGAGGGCCGGAGAACCGCCGGAAACAGGTTCGGGCATATCAAGGCATTATATCATAAATAAGGCGATTTGAGAATACCTGTGTACGAGGGCTTTTTGTGTGTCGTTGGTAGTTTGTAGTGAGTAGAGTGCAATCACAAAGGACATGTCAAAACTACCAACTACTCACTACAAACTACACACTCGTCCTGTTATCCTTCGCACCTCTCCTCACCTTGATGGCCGCTCTCCGACCGCACACGCTCACCGAAACGCAGAAACGGCGCTCGCTCCTGCAGCGCATGACGATCGTGTACGGTTTTTTCCTCCTCGCGCTCCTCATCATCGTTGCCCGTCTCATCGAACTCCAGATCGTCCGGGGCGAGGAATACAACGAAGCGGCGCAAGCGCAGCACTACGGCGACGTGCGCCTCCCGGCGAAACGCGGCGAGATACTCGGCATGAATAGCAAAACCGGCGAGACGAATGTCTTTGCGACGAACGCCACGCTCGACTTGATCTACGTCGATCCCGCGCTGATCCAGAATGACGCCGAAGCGACCGCGGTCGCGGAGACCTTGGCAGATACCCTGCTGACGGAGGAATTCCATGAAATGTGCTCGAATGGGAAGGAGACGTGCCCGCGCGAGCTCATTATTCCGGAGCTCTACGCCTCGGCATTCGATCCGCTTCTCCTCCACAAGATCATTCAGTCCGGATCCTTCCTCGAGCCGATCCCCATAGGCCTTCCGCCGTCCCAAGTCCTGCAAATTCCCGATCTCCCGGAGGCGCGGCGGCTCTTTGCGCGGAACATCGAGCGACGCATCTCCGAGAAGCGGATGACGTTCGTCCCGCTCCTGTACGGCGCGACGAAAGTGCAGATGCAGCAGGTGGAGGAACTCGGCATCGAGGGCATCATCGTGAACGAAGATCAGCGGCTGATCTACGGCAACCCAGAGGCGATCCGTCAGTCCTCGCTCGATGCCTACGCGCGCGCCCTCGGCACGCCGCTGGAACTCGACCCCGTCGTGATCCGCAAGATGCTCCGCACGCGTCCGCTGCGCTACGTCCCCGTCATGCACCGCCTGCCACCCTCGCTCTCGCTCAAGATCAAAGAGCACCAGCTTGCATCGCTGAAGGAAGCCCAAGACCTGCGACGACAGGCGGCGGACATCAAAGCGGCGCAAGAGATCCAGCCGCGGCTCCGCAGCATCGCGCTGATCCAAGAGCACTGGCGGTTCTACCCCGACACGACCATCGCATCGCACGTCGTCGGCTTTCTCAATACCAATCAAGAAGCGCAGTACGGCATCGAGCGCACCTTCAACCCGATGCTGCGGGGACAAGCCGGGCGCATCAGCACGGTCAGCGACCCGCAGGGAGGGCAGATCCTCACGGCCGATCAGACCATCGTCAATCCGAAGGATGGCGACACCGTCGTCCTCACGATCGACCGGTCGATTCAGAAGGAAGTCGAGACGATCATGGAGGAAGCCGTCAGGAAGTACCAAGCGGACAGCGGACAGGTGATCGTGATGGACCCGGACACGGGACGGATCATCGCGATGGTGAATGCGCCGCTCTTCGACAGCAACAACTATGCCATTGTCTACGAGAAGGAACCGATCATCCTCGACGCGGAGAAAGAGAAACAGGTCGTCGTCGAGGTCTTCCATCCGGAGACAAATGCCCGCATCTTGAAAGCCTACATCGCAGACGTCTTCACCGAAGAGGGACGCAAAGCGCTCAGCGAGAAGACCCAGAAGGCGCTCGCGGACATCGAAGCGCTCTACAACATCGAAGATGTCACGCGCTACTACCTCTACCTGGGGGAGAATAACCGCCGCGAGATCTTCCCGACGCAGGAGAAGGGGCTGTGGCTGAAGTACAAGAACAACATCGGCGTCGGCGCCTATCTGAACCGCACGATCCAAGAAATCTACGAGCCTGGCTCCGTCATGAAGCCGGTCACGATGGCCATCGCCATCGACCAGGGCGAAGTGACGCCCATGGACATTTACGACGACACCGGGCCCGTGAAAGTCGATGAATTTACGATCAAGAACGCCCTCCTCACCTACTACGGCAAGGTGACGATGACGAATTGCCTGGAGCTTTCCATCAACACCTGCATGACGAGCGTCGGCTTCAAGCTGGGGCCGAAGCTCTTCCACCGCGCACTCGAGCGTTTCGGCTTCGGGCACATCACCGGCATCGAGCTGGAGGATGAGCTCCCGG
Organism: Candidatus Peregrinibacteria bacterium; assembly: GCA_016196295.1. GTDB lineage: Bacteria > Patescibacteriota > Gracilibacteria > Peribacterales > Peribacteraceae > JACPYA01. The sequence continues at coordinate 6,762 of JACPYA010000013.1, forward strand.
GCGAGATGAAGCCGTGGCGCAAGGCGAACGATTGGCCGATGTCCCTGCTCGCGACGACGGCCTTCGGCCAAGGAATCTCCGCAACGCCGCTGCAGATGGTGACGGCCTTCGCGGCCCTCGCGAACGGCGGGAAGCTGATGCGCCCGACGATCATCGACCGGATCGTCCATGCCGATGGGACGGTTGAAAAAACGCAGCCACGCACCATCGATCAAGTCATCACGCCGGAGACATCCGATACGATCACCGCAATGCTCATAAGCTCGGTGAACAAGGGCTATGCGAAGCCCGCCAAGGTGAAGGGCTACCAAAGCGCCGGCAAAACCGGAACAAGCCAGATCGCCGGTCCGGGCGGCAAGTACGAAACGGGCACGGGCTCAACCGTCGCGTCCTTCATCGGCTACGCGCCCGCGGAGAACCCCCGTTTCATCGCGCTCGTGAAGCTGGACCGCCCGAAGGCGAAAAACATCACGCATGGAGCGCAGGCGGCCGCCCCGGTCTTCCACGATATCGCCGAGTTCTTGATTAAATATTATGGATTGCCCCCTGATGACAAAACGGGAGGAAAATAGGCGGCGTTCTGAGGAGTGATAGAACCGATTTTTTGTCTACAGGAAGAGGTAAAGGATGATTGCATCTATTAAAGACATTAAGAAGTAATTTATAGTTTTGAATTTATAATTTTTAATGAACACACAATGTTACAAGGTTCAAGACGCTATGACTTGGCAGAACGAACGGCTCTTTTCGGCGAGCTAATTATCAAAATCTGCGCATCGGTTCCAGCTACGAATATCACACGATCGATTGTGGACCAACTGGTCCGTTCCGGAACAGCCATTGGTGCAAACTACGCCGAAGCGAATGGAGCAAGCTCGCGTAAAGATTTCCGTAACAAAATTCATATTGCAAAGAAGGAAACTCAAGAGACTCTGCACTGGCTTCGAATGCTTGCTGCAGCCGTTCCGGATCGAAAACCGGAGATCCGTGTTATATGGAAAGAGGCACAAGAACTAGCAATGATTTTTCAAAAAATCACTCAAACGCTCAACAAAAAACCTTCACCCGCGCCCTTGAAACATTGAAACCTTCAAAATTCACTGAAAACTATAAATTTTAAATTCAAAATTCTCCCTTCACTCCAACCTCCTCAACCTCACTTCACCGTCACACTCTTCGCAAGATTCCTCGGCATATCCGGGTTCTTCCCACGCTTCACCGCCAAGAAGTAAGCCAATACCTGAATGGGAATGATATTTACGAGCGGCTGGGCCGCTGCGACATCCGGCACCTTGATCCACTCGTCGAACACCTCATGCTGGGTAGGCCCGACGCCGATCATGAAGGCGCCGCGGGCTTTCAGCTCGATCGCATTCGTGATGAGATCCGTCGTCACCTCGTCGTGCCCGTAGAGCGCGATGCAGGGCGAGCCTTTTTCAATGAGCGCGATGGGACCGTGCTTCAGTTCGCCGCCGGCAAAGCCTTCCGCGTGCACGTAGCTCACTTCCTGGATCTTGATCGCGCTCTCGAGCGCCATCGGGTAGTTCCAGCTCTTGCCGATGATGTAGAGGTCCTCTTCGTTCTTGATTTTCTCGGCCAGCAACTTGAGGCGGTGCACGTAGCGCGGGTTCAACATGTCGTTGATCTGCGCCCCTGTCTCGAGGAGGAGGGTGCGGCCTTCTTGGAGTCGCCCCGCGAGTGCGTGCGCGATGAGGAGGAGGACCGCGAGCTGCCCGGTGAGCGCCTTCGTGGATGCGACCGCGCGCTCAGGACCGGCATTGATGAGCAGCGTATAGTCCGCTTCGCGCGCGATGGTGGAGCCCTCCACGTTCACGATCGCGAGCACCTTGGAACCCTTCAGCTTCGCGACCCGCATGGCGTCGAGCACGTCCGCGGTCTCGCCGCTCTGGCTGACGACGATGAGGAGGCTCTCCTTCTGCAGAAAGTGGTGATAGAGCTTAAATTCGCTGGCGGGGGCGAAGTTCACGTGATGCTTCGCGATGACGGAGAAGAAGTACTCCGCAGCCATGCAGGCCTTGGCGGCCGTGCCGCAGCCGACGAGGAACGTTCCCTTCGCGTCGCGGATGGCATGCGCGAGGGTCTGGATCTGCTCTTCGTCCTGGTTCACCGCTCGCGCGACGCTCTCTTTCTGATCCATGATCTCCTTCAGCATGTAGTGTTCGAAGTCGCCTTTCTCCGACTGCTCGATGGACCACGTGATCTCGATTTCGCGCTTCGGTTTCTCGCTGCCCGTCTGGATGTCCGAGAAGAGGATGGACTTGCCGTCCGTCACGACCATCTCGCCGTCATCCAGATACTGCACGACCTTCGTGTAATTCATGAAGGCCGGGATGTCCGACGCGATGAAGTACCCGTCTTCGGCCGCTCCCTTGTCTTTGCGCATCACCCCGACGATGAGCGGGCTCCCCGTGCGCGCGGCAACGATCGTCTTGCTGCCCGTGTGGAGCGCGAGGATCGCGTAGCGCCCTTCGAATTGAAGACATGCTTGTCGAACGGATGCTGCGAAATCCCCGCTCTTCTTGTATTCCTCTTCGATCAAGTGCGGGATCACTTCGGAGTCCGTTTCGGAGAGGAAGGTGTGTCCTTTCGCTTTGAGATCGTCGCGGATCTGCACGAAGTTCTCGATGATGCCGTTATGGACGACCGCGATGCTCCCGTCCTCGGAGAGATGCGGGTGCGCGTTCGCCTTCGTCACGCCGCCGTGCGTCGCCCAGCGCGTGTGCGCCACTGCGAGACAACTGTGGTCGAAAAACTGCAGGCCATTCACCGCGCTGATCTTCCCGATGTCTTTCTTCACGAGAAATCCATCGCCCACGCTGCAGGCGACCCCCCACGAATCATAACCCCGGTATTCCAGGTTTTTGAGCCCCTCGACGACTACGTTCCCTGCATCGTTCCGGCTCCCCACGTAGCCAAAGATTCCGCACATAGGCACATAGTGTAGAGATTTATGACGCCAGAGCAATGGTTAACGTGGTCGTAGATTCGTTGCTTGTTTGCTCGTTTCTCGTTTATTTGCTATGAGATAAGCGACTGAACGAGAAACCAGAAACGAAAAACGGGTCTTATACTGAGCATTGACGGAGAAACATCCCTCCCCTAAAATCTTTCGGCCCTATGCCGATTATCGAGTCCGCCATCAAGCGCGCACGCCAGAATATTGCAAGACGCGAGCGCCGCCAACCCTTCAAGTCCCGCCTCAAGTCGGTGATAAAGACATACACGGAACTCATGAAGGAAGGAAAGAAGGACGAAGCGAAGAAACTGCTGCCCACCGTCATGAAAGTCATCGATACCTCCGCGAAGAAACACCTTCTGCACAGAAACACCGCCTCCCGGAAGAAATCGCAGTTTGCGAAGATGCTGGCCAGCAAGTAGTTGGTAGTGAGTAGTGTGTAGGATTCAGAAGCCGCGTCTCTTTTGCGCTATGCTACTCACTACAAACTACTCACTGGTGAAAATCCTCGCCCTCGATATCGGCACGAAGAGAACGGGTGTCGCGTATACCGATGAGACTCTCGGATTCCCCATTGCACTCGAAACGATCCACCACCGATCGAAGAAAGAATTTCTCGAGGCCGTGCTGGAGATCGTCCGTGCAAAAAAGATCGAACACGTCGTCGTGGGCATTCCCTATTTGCCCTCCGGGGAGGAGGGGTCGCAGGCGGCGATCGTGCGCGAGTATGCAGCCCTGCTCGAAGCGAAAAACATTCCCCTCTCGACCGTGGATGAACGGTACTCGACAGGGCGGAAAGTGGCTCCCCGAGCGGGGGTGCCGGGGTCCGGAAACCCCGATTCTGAGGCCGCTATTGCCATTTTAGATACCTTTCTGTCTTATTGACAAACTATAAAAATACATTATTATTAACTACTTCGGTCCTTGAACACCTCCGCCTGCCAGATGCCTTTAGCCCCGATTGTAGAAGAAAATTTTGGATCGCTCCGATCGAGCTGCAGTCGTCGCACGAAGCATGACATCGACGAACGTTTTGATAGACAAAAGATCAGAAAGCAATATCTTCAAGAGTCGTCGAGTCGAACCCATCGCGTAACTTTTGCTTCTGTCAATTTTCTGGTAGAACGAGGGTTGTTCTTTCCTCCCGCACTATGACCGTCACCGCCACAGCATCTTCTTCTTCTCAGCAGCAAGCGGGAAGCCAAACGCTCTCGCTGAACTTGCAAGAGTTGCTGAATAATCTTTTCCTCGTACTTACAGAGAAGGAGGTCGCGGTGGTGAAGAAGCGTTTCGCACTATTCGGGCAGCAAAAGCAAACGCTGGAGAAGATCGGCAAGCACTTCAAGGTCACGCGCGAGCGCATTCGTCAAATAGAGAGCATCGCTCTCTCCAAGTTGAAGCGCACGGTCCGCACCACGCGCCTGGACGAGATCAACGATGTCGCGAAGGCGCTGCTCCGCGCTCATGGCGGCGTGATGCAGGAAGATGAACTGGTCAGCCAGGTGCTCAAGCGCATTCAAGGAAGCACGGCTGCGGATGGCGCCATCCTCCGGCTCTCCTTCTCCATTGATACGGAAATGAGTTCGACCGGTCGTTCCGTCACGTTCGTCCCCTTCTGGAGACTCAGCTCGCTCGCATCGGAAGACATCACCTTGATCGTCGACAACATCGTGAAGATCCTCCGCAAAAGGAAGACCTGCATGCAGCAGGAAGAACTGGTTTCCGCGATCCAAGCGATGAACCTCTTCAAGGACCGCGTTCCGAGCGCGGAACTCATCAGCAGTTGCCTCAAAATCGATGAGAGACTCCGCTCCATTGAAGAAGGATGGGGACTCACGGAGTGGAGGTTCGTTCGTCCGCGCAGCATCCGCGACAAGGTGGAGATCATCCTCAAGAAATCCGGCGAACCGCTCCATTTTATGGAAATCGCCAACCGCATCCGCGAAGCAAAATTTGATCATAAAAACGTCACGGTCCAGGCCGTCCACAACGAGCTGATCCGCTACCCGCAATTCGTCCTCGTCGGCCGCGGCCTCTACGCCCTCAAGGAATGGGGTTATGAGCCGGGAACCGTCGCGGACGTTATCGAGAGGATCCTCAAAGAGAAGGGGCCCTTGAGCAAGAAAGAGATCATCTCCGAGGTCGGCAAGCAGCGCACC
>JACPYA010000015.1 GCA_016196295.1 Candidatus Peregrinibacteria bacterium
AGAACCGGATCGAGCTCGACTTTAAAGTAGACCCGGAGACCAACCTGAACCCCCGCTACTCAGCGAAGTCGTTAATCGTGGGATCTTCGAACGAGCTGGCCTATGCCGCTGCCGAAGCCGTAACCTCAAAACCGGGCGAAGCCTACAACCCTCTTTTTATCTATGGTGGCGTCGGACTCGGAAAAACCCACCTGCTCCAGGCGACGGGCAATCACATCTTGAAACACTCGTCGAAAGCCACGGTCGTCTACACGACCACCGAGGACTTTACAAACCAAGTGATCGAAGCGATCCAGCATCAAAAAATGGAGCAGTTCCGCAACCGGTACCGTCGGGTCGATGTCCTCATCATCGATGACATTCAGTTCCTCGCGAATAAAGAACGCACGCAAGAGGAGTTCTTCCACACATTCAACGCCCTCTACGAAGCCCGAAAGCAAATCATCATCTCGTCCGATCGGCCGCCACAGGAGCTCCAGCTGGAAGATCGTCTCATTTCGCGTTTCGAACGCGGCATGATCGCGGATGTCGGCACGCCGGATTACGAAACACGGCTCGCGATTCTCTCCGAGAAAGCCGCTGAATACCATTTATTCATGGATCGTTCCGTTCTCGCGTTCATTGCAGAGCACGCGACCAGAAACGTTCGTGAATTGGAAGGAGTGTTGATGCAGGCCGTCGCGCTCTACGAGTTGGAGCAGCGCATGCCGACCGTCAAAAGCATCGCCGACATCATGCGGAAGTTGAACAAAGATCCCCACGAGAAAGAAGAAATCGTCGGCTTCGACACGCCGATGAAAAAGGCGCCGACGTTCCAAGAAGTGATGGAAGCGGTCAGCAGCTACTACTCGGTTTCTGTTCAAGACATGATCGGTATATCACGCGTCCGTCAGACGTTGATCCCCCGGCAAGTTGCGATGTTTCTTGGGCAGAAGCACCTGCGCATGAGCTATGTGCGCCTGGGTGAGTTCTTCGGCAACCGCGACCACACGACGGTGATGAATGCAGTGAAAAAGATCGGGGAAGAGGTGCAGAACGATTCGCAGCTCCTTCGCGAGGTGCGCGCGCTGGAACAGGAGATAGGAGTGGTATAAGGGCTAGGATTTGGGCTAGGACTAGGTACAATGATTTACTTTATGAAATCATTTACTGAGCTCCACGCTTGGCAAAGAGGAATGGATCTGGTTGAAGAGATCTATCTCATCACGAAAAAATTTCATCCTGATGAACGGTTTGGTCTCACAGCTCAAATTCGCAAAGCAGCAAACAGTGTCGTTGCGAATACTGCTGAAGGCTTTGGCCGTTCCACTTCTCGCGACAAAGCCAATAAATACACGATTGCGCGTGGTGAATGTACTGAGGTCCACGCTTTCGTTCTTATTGCGATTCGTTTAAAGTTCCTTCCTGAACAGGAAGCAAGTAAAGCGATGTCACTCAGTATCGAAACCGGAAAATTGCTCTCAGGACTCATTCAAAAATATTCTTCCTAGCCCAAGCCCTAGCCCAAGCCCTATACTCTCCCTATGCCCGCGAAACAGGAACCGGATGCCTTGCACAAAATGCGCCACAGTTTGGCGCATGTGCTCGCTCAGGCCGTTCTAAAGCTGTGGCCGAAGACTCAAATTACAATCGGACCGCCGATAGAGTACGGGTGCTATTACGATTTTCTGTTCAGCAAACCGATCTCCGAGGAAGATTTCCCCGCGATCGAGAAAGAGATGCGCAAGATCATCAACCAAGGTCAGACCTTTCGTCACGAAGATCTGTCTCCCGCCGATGCGAAGAAATATTGGAAAGAAAAGAAGCAGCCGTTCAAAGTGGAACTGGTCGAAGACTTGGAGAAGAACGAAGGTGTGAAGAAAGTGTCGCACTACGCGAACATCGGACCGAAGGGCGAGGAGACGTTCGTGGATCTCTGTCGCGGTGGTCACGTCGAAAACTTGAAGGAGATTCCGGCGGACGCGTTCAAGATCATGACGCTCGCAGGAGCCTACTGGCGCGGGGATGAGAAACGAGAACAACTGACGCGCATCTACGTCGCGGCGTTTCCGACGAAGAAAGAACTGAATGCCTATCTGGCCCTCTTGGAAGAAGCCAAGAAACGCGACCACCGGAAGCTGGGGAAAGAATTGGATTTGTTCACCTTCAGCGACCTCGTGGGTCCCGGGCTGCCGCTCTGGACGCCGAAGGGGACGACGCTGCGAAACTTGCTCGATGGCTTTGTCTGGGAGCTGCGCCAGGCCAAAGGGTATGAGAAGGTGACGATTCCGCACATCACGAAGAAAGAACTCTATGAAACATCCGGTCATTGGGAGAAGTTCCAAAACGATCTCTTCCACGTGAAGACGCGCGAAAAACATGACTTCGCGATGAAGCCGATGAACTGCCCGCACCACACGCAGATCTTCGCGTCGCAGCAGCGCAGCTACCGCGATATGCCGCAGCGCTACGCCGAAACGACGACCTGTTACCGAGACGAGCAAACGGGGGAGCTCCACGGGCTCTCGCGCGTGCGCGCCTTCACCCAAGACGATGCGCACGTCTTCTGCCGGGAAGCGCAGGCGAAGGAAGAAATTCTCAAGATCTGGGAAATCGTCGATACGTTCTACGCGACCGTCGGCTTCGGCAAACTGCGCGTGCGACTCTCGCTCCACGACCCGAACGCGATGGAAAAATATCTGGGCAAACCGGAAGTGTGGAAGCGCGCGGAGGACGAGCTGCGTTCCATCGCGAAGAATCGCAAAGCGGATTTCTTCGAGGCGCAGGGAGAGGCGGCCTTCTACGGACCCAAAGTGGATTTCATCGCGCTCGACGCCATCGGCCGCGAGTGGCAGGTGGCGACGATCCAATTGGATATGAACATGCCCACGCGGTTTGACCTGTATTGCATCAATGAAAAAGGGGAGCAGGAGCGGATCGTGATGATCCACGCCGCCATCATGGGGTCGCTCGAACGGTTCCTCAGCATCTTCATCGAGCATCATGCGGGGTTGTTCCCGCTGTGGGTCGCACCGGTGCAGGTCGCGCTCCTGCCGGTCGCCGCTCCGCACGAGGATTATGCTCGGACGATCGAGTCGCAGCTGCAAGAAGAGGGGATCCGCACGCAGTACTTGGATCCGGCGGAGTCCCTCGGCAAGCGCATCCGCGCAGGAGAGACGATGAAGATTCCCTACATCCTCGTGATGGGCGACAAAGAGGTCAGCGACAAGGCAGTTGCCGTGCGCAATGTGAAGAGCAAGCAGCAGGTTACCGTGCCGTTTTCGGAGTTCCTGAAAAAGACGGAGGACGATATCGCAGAGAGAAGGTTGGAGGCTTCCATTGGTTGATGGAGAAGAAGAATATGGAATATGGAATGTTGTATGTTGGGCGTGCGGACATTCAATATTCCACATACAATATTCAAATCTTCCGAACTGTCATCATTTCCTAATCCTGCTATCCTAATCGTCGTATGTTTGAAGCCATTCAAATCGGTCCCTTCATCATTTGGACGCGCCTCGTGTTTCTCCTCCTGGGGATCTGGCTTTCGACGGAGTTCTTCCTGCGCCTCGCACAGAGCGCGAACCTGTCGCTGCAGCACTTTCAGGAGCATGCGTGGCAGTACGTTGTTGCGTTCCTCCTCGGTGGCAGGGTGTTTGCGATGATCGCGGACTACCGCGTGTATGTGAAGGATCTGCCGCGCATCTTCGTCTTCTGGGATGGGGGATTCAGCTACCTCGGCGGGGCGATCGGCGTTGCGATCCTTCTCTACTTCGTCACGCGATCGCAGCGATCGACCTTCCTTCAGTGGCTCGATGTGCTGCTTCCCGCGACGACGCTCGGCCTCGTCTTCAGCTGGATCGGCGCGTTTGCCGCGGGGCATGCGTACGGCCGTCCGACGGATTTCCTCCTCGGCGTCACCTACGACGCAATGAACGTGCGGTATGCGGTGCCGATCCACCCGGTGCAGCTCTACTATGCGGTGTTCTACTTCGCTCTCACGTTCTTGCTCCTCATCATCCGCAAGCGCGCGAAGCGGGTGGGGGCAGAGACACTTTTTGGCATCATCCTCGCGACGGTCGGGACTTTTTTCTTCGAATACTTCCGCGGCGACTTTGGCATTCCGGTGTTCGCGATGAAGCTCGACTTCGTCGTGCTCCTCATGCTCTTCATCAGTCTCGGCATCTTCGCGGTCATCGAACTTCGTCTGAGCAACAAGGCCATCATCATCTGCGAAGCGATTCTGGGCGCGGTGTACGGCAGCTACTTGGTCGCGCGCCCCTTCATGCCGTTCGAGACGTTTGAGCTTCGCTTCAGTCAATTCTTGGCTATTCTTTCTCTTCTGGCTACCGTAGTGTATGTCGTGGTGCATCGGAGGAAGTATCCGCATCTCTGAGAAGTGAGTCGCATTGCTTGAGTGAGGAGGAGACCGATGAAACCGAGGAAACCAAAGAGACCAAGGAGCTTTATTGAGAGATCCTCGGTTTCATCGGTCTCATTGGTTTCCTTGGTCTGGTCGCACGTCCCTTCATGCCCTTCGAGACGTTCGAGCTTCGCTTCAGCCAGTTCCTCGCGATTCTCTCGCTCCTCGCGACGGTCGTGTACGTTGTGGTGCATAGGAGGAAATACCCGCATTTGTGATGAGATCAGAGCGGGCATACCTGCCCGCGGATCATTTGAAAAATGACAAAGAATCCGCAGGGTAGTAACCCCGCTCTGATTTTCGTTGTACAATCCCCTCATGAATTTCTTCCAGCCCTTACAAATTCTTTTCACCGATGACCCGTTCGTGCGCTGGGCCCAGATTGGGCTCATTGTGGCCGGGTTCCTCGCGATCTTCCTCGTGTTCTTCGCGACCCGCGACATCATCCTGCGCACGCGCTCCTTCTGGTACCAGTGCCTCGCAATACTGCTCGTGGCGCTCCTGCCTGGCGTGGGATTTCTGCTGTATCTCCTCATTCGCCCCGCTCGCACGCTCGCCGAACGTGACCTCGAGAGAAAAGTGTCGGAACTTCTCGATCAGCAAAAAACAGTTGGCGGCACGGATGTCTCGGGCTAGGCTTTTCCAAACTTCCCATTCGTCCATGCTGCAAGAGATGCTCACCCTCGGCTACTGGTTCTACCCGAACCCGGCCAATGCCTCGTACGACAGTCCCAAGGCGATGGCGCTGTTGGGCGCATGCGCGTTGTTGGTGCTCCTCGGCATCGCTCTGCGTGTGTGGCGCGGCAAGCTGGAAAACCCGATTACGAGGAAACTGAGCGCGACCTGGAGCAGTACGGCGATCTGGTTCGGTCTGGCCGGCCTCATCATGGTGGTCTCGCGGGTCGAGCAGATTCAATTCGTCTCGATGCGTGCGCTCTGGGTCGTGTGGGGGGCGCTGCTCGCGGTCTGTCTCTTCTTTCAGATGCGCCGCTACCGCCAGCGTCACTACACCATCCTTCCGAACGTGAAGACGGATGACCCGCGCGACCGCTACCTTCCCGCGAAGAAGAAGCATTAGGTTCCTTTTGTCTCATGCGCGAAATCACCCACCAAGGCATCGCGTGGCTGGACTATCCCTCGCCGACGGAGAAGGAACTCCGTGCCTTGCAGCAGAAGTACCATTTCCACGATCTCGACATCGAGGACTGCCTCAGCGAGCACGAGCGCCCGAAGATCGAGGAGTACGAGAACTACCTCTTCCTCGTCTTCCACATTCCGTACCTCGCGAAGGACTCCGAGCGCATTTTGAAAGAGGAGGTGAACATCTTCTTCGGACAGGATTTTCTCATCACCATCCACAATGACAAGATCCCGCTGATGGAAGTGCTGTGGCAGCACATCGCGGAGTACAACGAGAAGAAGGTGGAGTTCCTCTCGCAGGGGACGGGCTACTTCCTCTACGAGCTCATGCAGCGTCTCTTCGACGAGGGGTTTCCGCTTGTGGATACCATCCGAAAGAAACTCCGCGCCATCGAGGAAGAACTCTTCGATACGGAGGAAGAGGAGCGGATCGGCGTCCACCGCGACATCCTCAGCGTGAAGCGAAACATCATCACGATGCGCAGCATCATCCAGCCGCAACGCACCCTCGTCGCGCTCCTCGAGCACAAGAACAAGAAGTTCATCCCGCCGGACCTCGGCATTTACTTCGATAACATCTTGGACGCCATCGAGCGTCAGTGGGCGCTGCTCGAGACCTCCAAGGAAATGAGTGACGCGCTCCACGAGACGCACGAGTCGGTCCTCAGCCACCGGACGAACGCGGTCATTCGCGCCCTCGCGGTCCTCAACGTCATCACGCTGTTCCCGCTCTTCATCACGGGGTTCTACGGCATGAACGTCCACTTGCCGTACGCGGAGAGCCCCTACGCGTTTGTAGGTCTTGCAGGGGTCATTATCTCGATCTTCCTCGGGACGCTGTGGTTCTTCAGTCGCAAGAGATGGTTGTGATGCGTATGGGGATATAGATCGTACCGTAAGAGACCAAGGAGACCAGTGAGACCAAAGAGACCAAGGATTTTTTCATGATCGTCGGTCTCATCGGTTTCCTTGGTTTCATTGGTCTCCCTTTTTCTCCGCTATCAAAAGCAGTATTTGACACTTTAACTCCTTTAGCGGAGAATCTCCGTTCCTATGCCGCTGAAACATCTGACCGAGACCGTTCTCGTCGTTCTCCTCGGCGTGATGGTCGTCCTCACAGGCGTCATCATGGATACCTTGCCGCTGCTGCCGGCGGGCGCGCTGCCGTGGGCGATCGCCTTTGGCGTGGCGCTCCTCTACGCGCTCGTCGTCTACCCGACACTCAAGAGCAACCGTGCGGAATACTCGTTTCGGCTGCTCCACTTCTTGCCGGCGCTGATGCTCCTCATCTGGCTCGTCATTCAGCTCATCTCCATCTACGAGCCAAACGCCCTCCTCGTGCATCACTGGTACACGTGGGGCTGGGCGCTCTTCGCCGTCGTGACGGGGTTCCTGCTCCTCATTGCATTCTGCCTGACGGTGATCCGCCGTCGCGTGCCGCGCATCATTCTCCTGGTGTTGCTCCTCGTTCCCTTCACGGGCCTCGCGTTTGCGAGCGAACAGTTCTACCACCTGGACGACCGTCTCTCGGCGATCGTGTGGCAGGGCAACTGGTGGGACCTGGTCGGAACGGGCTCGTTCATCGCCCAGCGGGTGCCTGCAAACGATGCGGATCCCAACCTCGCGCCATCTGACAATCCAGCCGAAGAAGCCTGGCGTCGCAGACTCCGTGCATTGGATGAGCGTCGCCGTCAGATCCTCGCCGAACGCCGGGGCACGAGTTCCAGCGAGGTCAGCAGCCGCAGTTCCGTGACCGTCGTCGCGGTCCTCCCGAGCAGTTCGTCCGTGCTCGCGGTCCTCCCGACCATTTCTTCCGCTCCTGCTTCCAGCCCGCAGAGTTCCGGCCTGCCGTCCTCTTCCACCATGTCTTCCGCGCAAAGCAGCGTCCTCATCGGAGAAGTAATGCCTCCGCCGAACCTTCCGTCTTCCGGCTTCGGGCTAAGCAGCATCGCGGTCGCGCTCCTCGCCGGCTACACGGGGCTCCTGCACGATCGGGCCCGTCGGCGTCACGTGTGAGTCTGCCGCGGCCAATGCCGCGATCATGTCGGAGATGCGCTCTATTCTTGATAGGAGAAAACGCTCATTCGGTCCAAGACGTGCTTCTGTCGTGGCCACTTGGAGCAATATTGCGCGCCGTGTCTCGCGACTGATCGCAGGACCGAGATGACCGTGGATGACACCAAAGATGTCACTCAGTTCGTCCGCACATCGAGCGACTTCAGAGGCATCCTGCTCATTGATGAGTGTCAGCCGTTCGAGATTTGCTTTGACCACATGTTCCATGCCGCCAAACTACCTTCTCTCGGCCGATCGTCAAATGCTATGATGCCGGATGTGAAGATCGCATCGCTCCATGGCCGTCACCCTTCGATTTCGCTCAGGGTGCCGTATTCGCAGCACCTCTGCACTCTATGTCAAAAATAATGCATCTCAAAGGGCGGCAGATCCTGGATTCACGGGGAACGCCAACGGTGGAGGTGGATTGCGTGTTAGAGGACGGAAGCCTGGGCAGGGCAGCGGTGCCGAGTGGGGCTTCCACGGGATCTCATGAAGCCCTGGAGCTGCGGGATGGGGACAAGAAACTCTACGGCGGCAAATCGGTGCTGAAGGCGGTCTCTCATGTCGCAGGTCCCATCGCGAAGGCTCTGAAGAACATGAATGTCTCCGATCAGCGGACAGTGGACCAGATACTCATCGACCTCGACGGCACGGCGAATAAAGCGACGCTCGGGGCGAATGCGATCCTCGGCGTCTCGATGGCGGTATGCCGCGCGCGCGCGATCGCGGAGGAGAAGTCACTGTGGGCATCGCTGGCCGATCAGTTCGACGTGAAGCTGCCGAAATCCATTCTCCTTCCGGTGCCGCTCATGAATGTGCTCAATGGCGGCGTCCACGCGGACAGCGGTCTCAGCTTCCAGGAATTCATGATCGTCCCTGCGGGCGCGAAGTCCTTTGCCGAGGCATTGCAGATGGGGGCCGAAGTCTTCTACGCGCTCAAGACGCTGCTCAAAAATTTTCAGTACGTCATCGCAGTGGGGGATGAAGGAGGATTTGCACCCAGTGTCGCGGATGCCGAGCATGCGATCTCGATCCTCATGCGTGCGATCGAGCTTTCCGGCCACAGTGGCAACGTAAAAATCGCGATCGATGCGGCTGCTTCGGAGTTCCGGAAGAAAGATCACTACGAGGTCGATCGTCTGTCGCTGAACTCCAGCGAACTTGTAGATTATTACCGCACGCTCTGTGAGAAGTTTCCGATCGTGAGCATCGAGGACAGCCACAGTGAAGATGATTGGAAGGGATTTCAGCAGATGGAGAAGGAGCTCGGCACATCCGTTCAACTCGTCGGCGATGATCTGCTCGTGACAAACACGAAGCGCATCGGTGAAGCGATCAAGAAGAAGGCGGCAAACGCGGTGCTGATCAAGCTGAATCAAATCGGCACGGTGAGCGAAACCGTCGATGCCATCCAGATGACGAAGAAGGCGGGATGGCATGCCGTCGTGAGTCACCGCAGCGGCGAGACGGAAGACACCTTCATCGCGCACCTCGCAGTCGGCCTCCAAACCGGACAGATAAAGACAGGCTCACTCTCCCGCACCGACCGCATCTGCAAATATAATGAATTGCTGCGGATCGAAGAGGAACTGGGATCAAAAGCGGCGTATCGCAGTCCCTTTTGATCAATCTCATTTAGGCGGCTGTTTCCAACGCGTGGACGTGCCGATCGAGGTTTATGATTTTTTCGTCGTGCCATCCGACGATTTTGCTGATGCCTTGTATGGAATGATCGAGCTTCGTGAATCCCGCGACCATGGTTTCTTTCAGGTCATGCAGATCATGGTCTACACCTTCTATTCTCTCCTCCAAACCGTCAATTTTGTCCGTGTTCTTCGTGATGAGTTCCGCGAGATACTGGATGTCCGCCATCGTGGCCGTTGGTGTCGGGTCATCTGCCATGGAAAATCATACTAATCGGAAGAGATTGCCCGAAGCAATTGTCTTCGCTGTAAAAAAAGATACAGATTGATGTCTTGGCTTCTGGAAAGCCTATTTTCCGTTCCATGAATGAGCAGAACGGCGTGCGATCCACCATTTCTTAAACCACGGGAGTGACAATGTGGAGAAGATCCATCCTCCCGCGGGTATCAACGCTTGAAAGAGGTATGCCGGTGCGTACATATTCCAGAGAAAGATCGAAGCCGTGACGTAGATCATCGCTGCGATCAACAATGTTCGTGTCCAGCTCATTTCCCAGGCCTTATCGGCTTCGACGCGGGCATTGCGTTCTTGTATTTCAGCGATTGAACGTTCCAAATCCATATTCCAAGGGTATCAGGAGAGGGGATTCTTTCGCTATACTCTGTCTGTCGGGACGTGGTTCCCACCTTCGTCCTCCCGCATGTGCGGGACGGGACTACGGACGGGCAGGCAGTTGGGTCGAGTCCGCCCTGGCGGACAAGCCATCAAAAAACGCATGCTGCATGCGTTCCCGTCCAGAATGGTTTATTGTCAGCCTCGTCGGGACGTAGTTCAGTTGGCTAGAACGCATGCATGGGGTGCATGAGGTCGCTGGTTCGAGTCCAGTCGTCCCGACCAGAGGAATAATCCCCCACCAACATTCGGAAGTAAGGATGCTCTGCGAACGACCTCGCCGTAGCCTTGGCGAAGGCGGGTCGTCCCGACCATCCGGCTTCGTCTGCGGACTACGCCGCGATGGTCGTTCGAGTTGTGCTGCCCACTGACGACCAGAGGAATAATCCCCCACCAACATGCGGAAGTAAGGATGCTCTGCGAACGACCAATATCGACCCGAAACCGGGACTTCCCAAGTGGATCCGATTTTTGACGAGCTTGCGGAGCCCCAACGGCATGGCTATAGTCCCTCCTTTGTGGCCTTGCAAAGACTTGTTATAAATTAGATATTATGTTATAATAACAGGTTAAAGAAATGACGCTCTCCCAAGCCCAAATCTCGGCTGCCACTCAAGCAATTCGCGATCATCAGCGCCTGCTCGTGATCCCCCATGCGAACGTCGATCCCGACGGGCTCAGTTCTGCGCTTGCATGCTACGAGCTCTTCACCGCGCTCGGTAAAGACGTGACGGTCATCTGCCCCGATACGCTCCCGGAGTCGCTCAAGTTCCTCCCGGGATTTTCGAAGCTGGAACAGGACATCGCCGAGCACCAGAACTTCGTGATCACGGTGAATCTCGATGAAGGGGTGGAGGTCGATAAGTTGCGCTACACCGTCGAAGACAAGAAGGTGAATATCATCGTCGTGCCGAAGTACGGGCGCGTGCAGCCCAGGAACATTTCCTTCGGCGAAGGGGAGAAGCGCTACGACTTGATTGTCGTCGTCGATACCGCGGATCTTTCTCTCCTCGGGAGGCTCTACAGCGATCACACCGATTGCTTCGCGAGCCACCCGGTGCTCAATATCGATCATCACATTAGTAACACGCAATTCGGACAACTCCAGATGATCGACCCCACCGCGGCGAGCGCGACCGAAGTCCTGTACGACTGGTTCCGCGCCAATCCCGACTGGAATGAAAAAGTGACGCCCGATATCGCGACGCTCCTCCTTACCGGGCTCATCACGGACACCAGAAGCTTTCAGAACCCGAACACCACGCCGCGCTCGCTGGAGGTCGCGGCGGAACTCCTGGAACGCGGAGCGCGCCAGCAGGAGATCATCCAGAACATTTATAAGACGAAGCCGCTCAGTACCTTGAAGATCTGGGGTCGCGCGCTCAATAGGATCCAAGTCGATCCCGTAAGCGGGATCGTGTGGTCCTCGGTCAGCAAAGAAGACCTGCAGGAGATGGAGGCTTCCTCCAAGGAGACGCACGGCATCCTCGATGAACTCATTTCCACGATCCCCAATGCCGACGTGCACGTTCTCTTCACGGAAGTGGAAGAATGGGGACTCAAAGCCAGCATGCGTTCCTCCCCGGCGATCGACGTTTCGCGCCTCGCTGCCGAGACGTACGGTGGAGGCGGCCACGCGCGAGCATCGGGGTTCCGCGTTCGCTCGTTTTCGAATTTTCAATTGCAAGTGATCGAGTGCGTGCAGAAGTTGAAAGAGGGGATGGCGCGCCAGCGCACGGAGGCCGACCTCCCGCTGCCAGAGAGTGGAAAATTGAAAGTGAAAAGTGCCCGCCTGCCGGACGGGCAGGGAAAACCCTCCAAGCCAGAACCAAAAAAGGAAGAGGTCCAGAGGCCGCAAGAACCGAAAGCGGAGCCTCCAAAGGAAAGAGATATCGTGGAGGATCTGACGGGTCAAAATCCGAAATCCTAAGATCGAAATTCGAAACAATGCCGAATCTGGGAATGATTGAAAATTGAAGTTTATTTCGGATTTCGAACTTGGTTCTTCGTGCTTCTTCGCCCTTTCGGTTCAAAATATTATCTGATACCCTATGGGTGGCTTTTCTGAATTCCATGCGCCTTGTACAGGTGGCAAAAGCATTGGGCATGACAGGACAAGAGCTCCGCAAGGAGTTACTGACGGTAAACTTTGGCGTCAAACCGACGGACCGCGAGGTGCCGGAAGCGCTCGCAAAAGGCATCATCCGCTTCATTGCGCAGAGGAAAGGTCTCACGATCGACATCGATTCGCTGGGTTTCTCGCTCGATGATGAAGATACGGAGACCGTTGAGAAGAATGCGGAGCAGGCGGAGGCCGCGACGGACGTGAAGGCGCCGGAGCCCGTGAAGGCGGCTCCCACCGCGACCACGCCAGAGTCTCTCAATGTGCTGCGCAAGCTCTCGCTCGATGATGTCTCCAAGGAAGCGATCCAGAAGCAGCAGCAACAGCTGCGCATGACCAAGGCGCAGCGCGAAGCCCAGCGCCAAGAGGAACGCGTGCAGCGAGCCGTGGCCGCGAAGAAGCCCCAGACGATGCAGGAACAGATCAAGAAGAAGGAAGGGCTCGTGATGCTGCCGGATCAGATCTCGGTGAAAGAATTGGCGGAGAAGACGGGCATCCAAGTGCCGCAGATCATCCAGACCCTCATGAAGAACGGCGTCATGGCGACGATCACGCAGTCGATCGACTACGACACGGCCGCCATCGTCGCGACGGAGCTCGGCATCGAGGTGAAGCGCGAGGAGCGAAGCGCCAAGGCGGAGGACCTCCTCAGCCGTAACTTGAAGGAACTCTTGAAAGACGAGCCGGAGCACCTGAAACCCCGGCCGCCCATCGTCGTCGTCATGGGGCACGTCGATCACGGCAAGACCGCGATCCTCGATGCCATCCGCGAGACGGACGTCGTGAAGCACGAGGCCGGCGGCATCACGCAGCACATCGGCGCGTACCAAGTCGAGCACGTGCTCCAGTCCGGCGGCAAAGAAGAACGTCACCGCATCACGTTCCTCGATACTCCCGGTCACGAGGCCTTCACGGCCATGCGCGCGCGCGGAGCGCAGGTCACGGACATCGCGATCATCGTCGTGTCGGCGGAGGAAGGCGTGAAGCCGACGACCATCGAGGCCATCAACCATGCCAAAGACGCCGGCGTGCCGATCATCGTGGCCATCAACAAGATCGATAAAGAGCGCGCCGATCCTGACCGGGTGAAGGGAGAGCTCGCGGGCCAGGGACTCCAGCCGGAAGAATGGGGCGGCACCGTGCCGTTCGTGCTCTGCAGCGCGGTCACGAAGCAGGGGATCTCCGATCTCCTCGACCACATCGTGCTCCTCTCCGAATTGCATGGCTTCAAGGCCAATCCGAATCGCAGCGCGGTCGCCACCGTCATCGAGAGCCACCTCGATTCCTCTCACGGGCCGCTCGTAACGGTGATCGTGAATGCGGGAACCCTGCGGGTGGGCGATCCGTTCGTGTGCGGCAGCATGAGCGGCAAGGTAAAGGCGATGATGGACGCTCACGGCGTGCGCATCAATGACGTCGGTCCCTCGGGCGCGGCGCGGATGTCCGGCCTCAGCGACGTGCCCACGGTCGGTGACATCGTGCAGGTCGTGTCCTCCGAGCGGGACGCGCGCTCGCTCTTGGATGTCATCCGTGCGCGCGAGGCGGAGAAGCCGAAGCGCAGCTTCGCGGATCTCGTCAGCCGGCTCACGGAGGGGAAACTCACGCAGCTCAAGATCGTCCTCAAGGCCGATGCGCAGGGGTCGCTGGAGGCGATTCAACATGCTCTCGGCAAGATGGAGACCCAGGGCGTGAGCCCCAAGGTGATCCACGCGGCGGTCGGAGCCGTTTCCGACAGCGACGTGCAGATGGCCGCGGCCAGCGACGGCGTCGTCCTCTCGTTCAATGCGGCGGTCTCGCCGGACGTGCAGCGCACGGCGGAGCGCGAAGGCGTGCAGATCCGCGAGTACAACATCGTCTACGAGCTCCTCGACGAGGTCGATCGCCTGCTCAAGGGTCTCATCGAACCGGAGATCGAGGAGAATGTCTTCGGCCACCTGGAGGTCCGTGGCGTGTTCCTCACGAAGAAGAGCGAGCAGATCATCGGCGGCAAGGTGACGGATGGAGTGGTGAAGCGCGTGCAGTTCCGGCTGATGCGGGACGGCAAGGAGATCGGCGCCGGGCGCATCACGTCGCTCAAGCACGTCGATAAGGACATCAAGGAAGCGAAGGAGGGCCAAGAGTGCGGCATGCGCGTCGAAACGACCGCGCCCATCCTGGAAGGGGACATCCTCGAGGTGTTTTCGAGAGAATTACGAAGAAAGGAAGCATAAAGAAAAGACAAATAGCAAACGACAATGGGCAATTGAAATCAGTGCGCTGTCGTCTCGCTTCCAACTTCTTATACATAAATGCCAAAGAATCAGGATTCAATGACCGGATCATTGGAATTTTGGTCGGGTGGATTTTTCTTTGTCTTTTGTCTTTTCGGTACTTTTATGTGACGTCACCCACGAGGACCAGCCGACGCATCGTTCTGCACGTCTTGTTTCAGCATGCTGAGCGTGCCGGGATTCGCTCCCGATGCGATGTAGTCATGCAAGCACTGCTGGGCTTCCTCGCTGCGTCGGCCTTGGACGATATTGAGAAACGACACGAAATCCGCACGATTGAGAATCAAGTTCTTCACGGGCGCTTGCAGAGAAGCATTTCCTTTCGTGAGTCTCTGCGCGAGCCTCTCTGCCTCGGCATTGGTGAGCGGGGCCGTCAGGGCTTTCTTCACGAGCTCGTCGTCGCGATCCAATGCTTTCATGGATGTTGCGATCTTGTTCCACTCGGGCCCGTACATTTTGTGGGCCGTCGTCACGCGTTCATACTCTCCCCCCGGTTCGCCGATGAACGTGATCTCGCGCAACAGCGTCTCGCTGGGATATTCGCGCAGCCGTTTCTCTCCGATCGCGGCAAGGGTGGCAAGTCCCAAGTAGAGAGCTGGCAGGCGGAAATCTTTGTTCTTCGAGAAGAGGGCCATCGCTCCCGTGATCACTCCCATCCCGCCGCCGAGCACCACGAGCGCGAGGCGTCCCATCCTGTTTTCCCTCTGGTACATCTCCTGCTGGCCCGGGCTCATTTGTTTGGCATCGAAGAAGCTTTTGCCTACGGCATCGACTCGTGACGCATAGAGGTTCAGTGCGCGCAGCGTATGTTCCACTGCTGAACGCAGGCGGGGGTTGCTCTGCGTATACGGATTTCGGAGCCATTCCTCCATGACGTTGCGCTGTCTGTCCAGCGCGCGCATGTTCACGCGAAATTCGTTCGTTCCTTCTTTTGACAGGAAGGTCGCCCCCTCCGGCACCTCGTCACCCTTCGGCGTCGCATGCGTGAGGGCGGGGAGGATCTCGAGGATCTGATCGCGCAAGACCTCCGGCACCTTCGGGTTCGCTTCCGTCAGATCTTTGCGAATGCGTTCCGTGTACGCGAGGAGCTCTCCTTTCGCGCCTTCGTAGTAGAGAGGCGCCTGCTGCCAGTAGAGGGACAGATTGGTCTCGAAGAGTTTCTTGCGCATGTTTCCACTGTCTGGGGCATTGCTTCCGTACAGCGTGGCGGTTCGCTGGAGAGTCGAGATCTGCTTGGCAGGAGCACGGAGGGCCTCCGGCGCACGCTGCACTTCCGGACTTTCGACGCGTACGTCTTTTGGCTGCTCAGCCGACGATTTTCCGGCGTTCACCATAGAGTTGGATTATTTTCCGAGGGTCTTGAGAGCTTTTTCGAGTTTTTTCTTATCCTCCTCTTTCAGGCCGATAGCAGTTCCCTCTGTCAGAGCGTTGCGTACGAGCGCCTCGTTGCTGAGCATGCTGACGTTCTTATCATCACGAATTTCCTGGATGTCTTTGAGCTTCGCTGCAATGTCATTCACGAACTTCTGCGCGTTTGCCCTGTCGTCGAGATTGACATCAACCTTCGTCACATTTTCTATTTTGTTTTGGACTTCGACACGGTTCTTCTTGAGAACCTCGCGGGCGTGCGAATCTGCATCCGCGGTTTTTCCTCCAAAGCGCCCGTCAGCATCCAGATCCGCATTGAGCGCGCGCGGATCCAGCCTTTTGAGCAGCTGCAGCGGTGACACTTTTTCCGTACCGCCGCCGGGAGCGGGGAGGATGGGGGCGGCGAGCGGCGCTTTCAATGCGAACTTGCCGAGGCCCGCACCGTACTGCTCGATGGGCGCCGTGAATTTGCCGATCAGTTCGTCCTTTTTGAGAATCGGGAAGAGCTCCGTCCACATGATGAAGATCGCGATGAACATCCACAGGAGCTGCCAGATGTCTTTGACGCCCGAGAGGAGGGGAATGCTTTTCCCCGCAATTCCTAGTGGAGCCGGGATCGTTGCTCCCGCATTGACCATGACGAAACCGATCGCGAGCGGAATGGCCGCGAGCGCGGGGAGGAACGCGGCGCCCAGGAACCGTGACCAGATTTTCTTCATCGTATCCATCTCGCCCATCTTGTCGCCGATAACGAAGCCGAGAAACGCGAGCGGCATGAAGGCCATGGTGACCCACAGGATCGGGATGCGGATAAACAGCGCGATGACGAGTGCGAGCATGGGGAAGAAGAGCGCGATGTGGATGACGAGGACGAGGATGAGGCGCATCAAGAAGGTCAGGAGCTCGCGCACCTCGCTCTTATTCGGGTCGGCAGCGCCCGCTGCAGCGGGACTGTTCGCCTGTGCGAGGATCGAGAGTCTGGCATGATTGACAATGAGACCGTTGATCGTGCCCTTCGAGGTCCCCGCAAAGGCGTTGTAGTTCTGTTCTTGGTAGCACACGAGGCCGGGGAGCGGGCATTTCCATCCTTGGGAATTATCTTTCGTATTTGTGCCGTTCACAATATCCTTCGTATCGTCCAAAAATTTGGCATTTGAGACGATCTTGCAGGGTTGATTCGCCGTCACTCCTGCGGCATTGGTCACCGGGACTTGGCAGGCGAGTGTTGCTCCGGTCGCGGGATTCACGAGACCGTTTGGAATCTGATAGATCGTATAGGTCAGGATCTGCGAGACATCGATGATCACCCGCGGCACGAACCACGAGAAGTTCACGAGGACGACGGCGAGGATGAATTTCACGCGGTACTGTTTCACCGTTTCCATGTTGGCCTTCACGATGGTGATGATGGCTCCGACGATGAGCAGCACGGCGAAGATCACGTTCACCAGGTCGCGCATCAGCTGCCAGATCTCGTGGAGCATGCCCAAGAGCGCTCCGTCTTTGCCGTTCTGAAGGTCGAAGATGAAGGTCGGGTTCAGGAGGATATCGAGGAGCTCAAAGAGCACCCACATCATCAAGTTCATCACAGTAATGAGGAATCCCGCAAGGTACGTCATCGTGTTCATGAAGGTCTCCGCTGCCGTGTCTGCTCCCTGGGCGTAGGCCACAGGAATCACGTTCCACCCGTCCGTTTGGAGGACCCAAACGAGCAGGAAGAGGGCTGGCAGACGGAGAAGGTTTTTATATCGAGACATTCCGATTATTGTAGCAGATTTTTGGCTTCTTTCCCAGCTTCCTGAGCCATCAGGCTCTCATGAGCGTTCTCGTGGTTTACGCATCTGGAAGAGACTTTGTGAGGAACAAAGTATGTCAGAACACAAATTGAGTTCAGAAGTGAGTAGAAATTGTGTTCATGTCAATGAAATTAAAAGCATCGAATACATATATTTTGGCTTGATAGAGCTAAAAATATAGAGTACATTAGTTGTACGTGATGCTGAGTACTTTTCTTGCACTCACGCTCTCTATTTGAGTAATGTTTGTGAACATGTCCTCGGTCATCCTCAAAGCACTGTTCTCGTCGCAGACAAGAGTGAAGCTCCTCTCCACGTTCTTGCTGCATCCGGAAGAGGAATATTTTATCCGCGAGCTTACCCGTCTCCTCGGCGAACAGATCAACTCCATCCGCCGCGAACTCGAGAATCTGCGCCGCATCGGCCTCGTGAAGGCGCGTCACAAGAACCGCAAGAAATACTACCATATCGACGCCGAGTTCCCGCTCTTCGGGGACCTTCGCAATATCTTCGCGAAAGAGATCCAGGCCGAGAGCCCCGTCGTCGCGAGCCTCAAGAAGCTCAGCAACGTCCAGCTGATCCTCCTTGCGGGGATCTTCACCGGCACCGAGAGCAAGGTCGATCTCCTCATCGTCGGCAACGTGAAGAAAGAAATGCTCGAGGCGCTTCTGCTCCAGGATCCCGGGCTCAAGAACGTGAAGTACTCCATCTTCTCGGAGGCCGACTTCCTCTACCGCGTGAGCCTCAAGGACCGGTTTATCTTGGAGATCCTCAACGATCCGCGGCACCTGATCGTCTATAACGGCATCCAGAAAGAGATCGATGAGGCGAGGGGGAAGAAGTAAGTGGATTAGGACGATGAGGTGAGTGAGGTTTATGAGGTTTTCCCAATAAACTTAATCACCTAATAAACCCAATAAACCTCCCACCCGAAGCCTTTACAGATGCCACAAGACTTCGTAGAATCCCTTAGATCCATGCCGTCACAGGTCCTCCACGAACAGGCCAAGAAGATGGAAAAGAAGCGTCCCGCCCTCCAGACGGGGGCGACCGTGCGCGTGCACGAGCGCATCAAGGAAGGGGAGAAGGAGCGCATTCAGATCTTCGAGGGGCTCATCATTGGCATCCACCGGGGCCACAGCGCGACCGATCAGTCCTTCACCGTGCGCCGTGTCGCATCGGGCGTCGGCGTCGAGAAGGTCTTTCCCATTCACAGTCCGGTGATCGAGAAGATCGAGGTCAAGAAAGTGGCGAATGTTCGTCGCGCGAAGCTGAATTTCCTCCGCGGCCGAGCCGGCAAGTCGGCCCGCCTGAGCGAGCGCTTCACCAATGCCGATGAATTCGCGGTCGCCGTCGCGACGGAGGAGGTCCCGACTCCCAAGGAAGAAGAAATCGTTGCGGCCCTCGAAGAAACAAAAGAGGAAGTAAAGAAAGAAGAGGCAAAGGCGTAAAGCTACAAGCTACAAGCTACAAGCTGTAAGCTATCGTCATGCGGTTTTTGCTCGTGGGAAACTACGGCGCGCGGAATGTCGGGGATGATGCGCTGAAGCACTATTTTCTGACGCGCTTCCCGGAGATCGAGTGGGCTGTTCTCTCTGCGCGTCCCGGGAGCGGAGAGTATCCCAGACTGCCGCTTGGCATGCGGTCGCTCCTCGCAACCCCGTGGTGGAAGACCCTCTCTGCGTATGCCCATGCAGACGGCCTCGTCTTCGGCGGGGGGTCGCTCTTCACGGATAGCGAATCTGCCTTCGCGTGCGTGCTCTGGGCGCTCCACGCCTGGGTCGCCCGGCTCTTTCGCGTGCCGGTGCACCTCGCGTTTCAGGGGATCGGCCCTTTCCGGTCGTGGCTTGCACGTGCGTGTGCCAGGTCTGTCCTCCGCCGCGCTCGGTTTGTCTCGGTGCGCGATGCGCTCTCTGCTTCGACGGTCCGGTCACTCGCGCCGAACACAAAAATGATTCAATCTTTTGATCCTGTTTTTTCCCTCAATGTAGAGCAGAAAGGCCCCGATCGATCACAAAAAATATTCAGCATTATTCCGCGTGGAAATTCCCAAGAATCCTTCATTCGACGGGCAGAAGAACTCGCGACGGAAGGGGGATTTTCTGGCATGCAGATCCTGACGTTGGAAGCTTCTGCTGCGGACCGAAGTATGGGCGAGAGGTTGCAGCGAGCGCTTGCTGCGACGGTGCATCCTGTCTCGGACTGGGGAGAGCTCCTCAACCGGGTTGCGGGATCCACCCTCGTGCTCACCGAGCGTTTTCATGGCGCGCTCGCGGCAGTCCGTCTCGGGGTCCCCGTCGAGATCATCGCGCACACGCCGGGGGATAAATTGGATGCCTTGCAGAGGAGACTTCGAGAGTCTTCTGCGTCCGAGATCTCGACGCAGTTTCTCTCCGAGGTGCGGGTGGGGGAGCAGGCACTTCGGTCGGCGTTGCAGTCGCAGTCCTAAGCCCGGTTTTTGCGCTTCCTGTCTGGTTTTTTGCGGCTTTTGTCCGTACCATACGGGCAATGGATATCCGCAATTTCTGCCCTCCTTCGCGCTCCGCTTCCTCCGTCGCCAAGGCTATGGAGGACGGGTCGCTCCGCGCTTCGGAGGGTAAGCATCATTGTGTCTCTTGTGGATATTAGGAATTTCTGCATTACCCGCCTTCGCTCTCCGCTCGTACGCTCGCTTCGAGCTACGGACGGGCAGGTCGCGCACTCATAACATTATGGACATTCGAAATTTTTGCATCATCGCGCATATTGATCACGGCAAATCCACGCTCGCCGATCGCATGATGGAGGTGACGGGTGCGCTCCAGAAGCGAGAGCTCAAGGAGCAGCACTTGGACATGATGGAGCTGGAGCGCGAGCGCGGCATCACGATCAAGCTGACTCCCGTGCGGATGCAGTGGACCCATTCGTCTCCCGCAAGTGCGGGATCCTCAGGGCAAGCCCCCACGGTGCTGAACCTGATCGATACGCCCGGGCACACGGATTTCCGCTACGAGGTCAGCCGTTCGCTGGCCGCTTGCGACGGCGCCATCCTGCTCGTCGATTGTTCCCAAGGGATCCAAGCGCAGACGCTCGCGGTCCTCACTATGGCGCTGGAACACAGCCTCACGATCATTCCCGTCCTCAATAAGATCGATCTCCCCGCGGCAGACCCGGAGCGCGTGGGGGCGGACGTCATGAAGCTCCTCGGATGTCGGCGCGAGGACATTCTCCTCATCTCCGCAAAAGAAGGGAGGGGGGTGGCAGAAGTCCTTGATAGGGTTATCGAAAAAATTCCCTCCGCAATTCCGCCCTCATCCCCCCAACCCCCTTCTCCCTCGGGAGAAGGGGGAGCACGGCCCACTCGTGCTCTGATTTTCGATGCAATCATGGATACGTACCGCGGCGCGGTCGCCTACGTTCGTGTGATCGAAGGCGAGTTCAAGAGAGGACAGAAGATCCACCTCCTCGGGACGAAGAGTCAGCTGGAAGTTCTGGATGTCGGGCATTTCTCCCCGAAGTACGTCAGTGATGATGTTCTTGGTGAGGGGCAGATCGGCTACATCGTGACGGGATCGAAAGATGTTCTCCAAGTGCGCACGGGTGATACAGTCGCCTCCAGTGCGGATCTCCCGCCGCTTCCCGGCTACAAAGAAGTGCAGCCGATGGTCTTTGCCGGGCTGTACCCTTCCGAAGCCGATGAGTATCCGGACCTGCGCGAAGCGCTCGAAAAACTCTCGCTCAACGACGCGGCATTGAGATTTGAACCAGAGCGCAACGTGGCGCTCGGCAATGGCTTTCGCTGCGGCTTCCTCGGCCTCCTCCACATGGATATCATCCAGGAGCGACTGGAACGCGAGTACGACTGCGACCTCGTCATCACGGCGCCGAGCGTGCTCTACGAAGTGAAGCTGGCGGCGAAGAACCCGGGCGAGTATGTGCGCACGAGCTTGCTGAAGGAAGACGAGCCCTCCGTCGCGCGCATCAGCAATCCGGCCGATTTCCCGGATCCGACCGTCATCGACGAGATCCGCGAACCATGGGTGAAGCTCGAGATCGTCTGTCGCGGCGAAGATGTCGGCGCCGTCATGCAACTGACCCAGAGCCGGCGTGGGCTCAACACGGCAATCGAATACTTTGAAGGCGGCCGCGCCGTGCTCCACTTCGAAGTGCCGCTCCAGGGCATCGTCCTCGACTTCTTCGACCAACTGAAATCCTTAAGCTCCGGATACGCCTCGATGAGCTACGAGCTCCTCGGCTACCGCAGCGGTGATCTCGTGAAGCTCCAGATCCTTCTCCTCGGCGAGCCAGCCGAAGCGCTCTCGACCATCGTCCACCGGAGCGAAGCGCACGCCGTCGGTGCCATTATCTGCGCGAAGCTGAAAGAAGTCCTGCCGCAGGAACAGTTTCAGATCCCCATCCAAGCCGCGATCGGGGGCAAGATCGTCGCGCGCGAAACCCTCTCGGCCTACCGCAAAGACGTGACGGGCTACCTCTACGGAGGAGACGTCTCCCGCAAAAAGAAGCTTCTCGAGAAGCAGAAGAAAGGAAAGAAGCGAATGAAGCAGATGGGCAGAGTGAAGCTGAGTCAGGAGGCGTTCCTCGCTGTCCTCAAGCGCTAAGCGGCGTCCTCCATTTTGTAATTGTAGTAGAAGTCCTGCATTTCGTAGTACGCGTCCTGTCGAAATTCCTCCTCAGCCTCCATCAAAAGTTTTGCAGCATCGAATGTTTCTCCTCGGATTGCTTCCAGATGTTTGCGTACCTTTGCGATGAATTCTTCGCTGTACTTACCTTCCAAGTTCGCGAGCAGCTCTTTCCCCTGAGCGGTTTCCGCGTGATTCATGAGACTCATTATATTCTTTCTTTTCTAAGCGTCTAGTTTTAGAGTGAGAAACCAATGACAGCGCTCTCCTTTCCTCTTCGCTCTGTCTTCCTGGGACTTCCTCTGGAGGGGGATGCGAAGAAACAGTTTCGGATGCTGCAAGATGCTCTGAAGCCGTTCGAAAATATCCTGCGTTTTCAAAGTCCCGAGACCCCGCACCTCACGCTCCAGTTCTGGCCGACGCTCATGGAGATCGAATATGGGCAGATTGAAAAGCAAATTCCTCTGATCGCAGAAAAGCACGAGTCATTCTCACTCAAGATCGAAGGCGTCGAATTTTTCGGGAAGCATGGCGACGATCATGTGATGCATCTCTCGGTTCCGTTCAGCGAACCACTCGCGCGGCTTCGGAAGTCGTGCCCCTGGCCGCTCGATCGTCCGTTTCATCCGCACATCACGCTCGCGCGTATTGATCACCCGCAGCGATTCGTGCGCGAAAAGAAAAAGGTGCTGAAGGCACTCGGATCCGTGTCATTTGAAATGCCCGTCAATCTCCTTCGGTTGTATGGAAATGTCGCAGGCAAAAGCCAGACGCCGATTGCGGATTTTCCGCTTGATGCCGCGGCTATGAGCCATTGATGCGATCATTACATTGGCCGCTCTCCATAATATAAATTTATATTTACATACACAAGAGCGCCCATTCCCTGCCTGCCGGCAGGCAGGTTGGGCGCGGTGCCGATCATTCATCATCGTCATCCGACTGATCCTCTGTGCCCATACCCAGCAATCGCTTATCGATGCGGTCGAGGAACGGTTCGAAGACGGTCTGGAGGATGCTCGCGGTGAGCGGATGCAGGCTCTCGAAGGGGATCGCGCGCTTGCCACCTGCCGGAGACTCGAAAAATTCTTCGAGGACGAAGGTGGTCAGCTGGAGCACCGTGCCGTCGATATTGTGCTCATCGATCATCAGGCGCGTCAAGATCTGCTGGGGCTCGAGCGCCATCACCATCTGCATGCGGGTGATCCATTCCACGAGGACGGCATTCGCCTGGGGGTCGATGGACCCTGTCGTTGCAAGCTGCGTGTCCTCATCCACCGTTTCCTTCGATGTTTTCCCTCCCGTCTCCTTCAGGTACTCCTGCACGACATTCAGGCATTCATCATTGATGAGCGAGAGGATTGCGAGGATGAAGATGGAAGGGCAATCGCGCGCGACGAGGCGGGAGATCAGGACGAAGAGATGGGTGTAGCGGTCGTCATTGAGGAACTGGATGATGGTTTTGGCGACGCGGCTGTCCCGTTTCTTCGATTTCTTCTCCTCCCGCTGGATGGCCTTCATGCCCGCTGCGGCGGCCGCAAAACGCTGCTTTGCTTCTTCGCTGAGTGCCTCTGGGGCTCTGCTCCCGCCTTCGCCGGGGCCGAGGATATCGGGTCCTCCGAATTCGGACATATTTCTATGATACAGGAAAAGTTTCGTTACGGGCGGTGCCACGTGGGAGCGCCCACGAGGCCACGTAAAACCTCTTCGCGGTCACGTGGCACGTAAAGTCGCTGCGCTCCTTTACGTGGTCCTCCGAATTCGGACATGGAGCTATGCTAAAGGGCCACGTTCCGCGTGCCAAGTACAAGTTGCGTTAAGCCTTGGCGGAAGCTGGCTCCACAAACACGACGGTGGAGCGTTCGCGGTTACCGTTGAATTTCGCGATGCGTTTCTTCATAAAGCCGACTGTTCCATCCACGCTCGCATGGATCGTCCAATCCTTCCCGAGGTGCGTGTTCTGTCCCGGACGGTACCAGTATCCCTTCTGACGGATGAGGATCTCCCCCGCATGCACGAGCTCGCCTCCGAAGCGTTTGACGCCACGGCGCTTTGCACGGCTATCGCGGCCGTTTTGGGTAGAGCCTCCAGCTTTCTTATGTGCCATAGGGTGCGAGCATTCTACTAGGCTTTTTAATCCTTGCAAGATGGCCTATTCTCCTGCAAAATTGCCGCAGAATGACGCGGGGTGGTCCCGCATTGTCCTTTTATGTCGCGGGGTGGTCCCGCAGGTGCGGACGCGAGGCTCCCAAAATCACAGAGAACCGACGATCCCGCTCATGCGGGATTATGGGCCTCGCTTCGATTCTCTATCAGTAAGCGCTGAAGACCCATTCCGCCTTTTTGTTTTTTCATCAATTTTTCAATTATTAAGGCCTCTTTATGGTCCATGATTCGGCTGGACCATTCAAGATTCCAAGGACCTTTCCCCTTTGTAAATCGAGAAAATCCGTCGTTGTGCTGTCGCAAACGTTCAGAAAGATTCGAGGTAATTCCGATGTATCTTTTGTTTTTGGGATTGCGCAGTACGTAAATTACGAAGGGTCCTTTCATAAGCTACAAATGGTTGTGGGGCCGGCCCGCGGGAGAGCCTGGCTATTAAATGGTTGCGGGGGTCGGATTCGAACCGACGACCTCGAGGTTATGAGCCTCGCGAGCTACCAGGCTGCTCCACCCCGCGTCACACGAGATAATTTTGACTGAGTCAAAGTGTATTAGCAATGGCTTATGAGTCGAATTTTTAGAGTCCGCGCCGCAGTTTCTCCACCTCGTTTTTGTGGAACAGGTAGAGGTGCCAGTGCTGGAGGACGGGCATTTGCCGCAGGATTTCCTCGTACGCCGCCTGCTGCCTCTCAGTCGGTTCTATGGAAGTGTCGATGGGTCCGGTGCCGGTCTTCGGCGGCTCGGTGATGATCAGCGCTTTTTCGCCGGGGTTCAGCTTTCCCAGGTTCTCCTTCGCGTATTTGTCCTTGAACTGTGCCGAGCGGTAGTACTCCAGGTCCTGGTACCCCAGCACGATCGTCTCGCGTAACCCCTGGTTTTGCTCCCCGATGGTTTTCAGTGTTTCTTCGAAGAGGACATTTCGGTAGAACGAGAGCGCGAGACCGAACGCCATGAAGCCGACGACTGTGAGGCCCACGACGATCGTGAGTTGCTTCGATACGGGCTCAAAATCGCGGTATGGCATCCTGCGTAGAATACGGTAAATGGTCGTCTCTGAGCCAGAGAATCGCGATCATTCTGGGTGGAAATCCTTTACAATGATCGTGTGAAAATCTTCTGCTCGGGCATCGGAGGAATTGGTCTCAGCGCGTACGCAGCGCTTCAGCGAGCGGCGGGACATCAGGTCTTGGGGAGTGATCGCACCGATAGTGCGCTCCTCCACGATCTGCGGTCCCAGGGGATCTCCATCACCCTGAACCAGGATGGATCGGCGCTGTCGAAGGACATCGATCTCTTTGTGTATTCCGAAGCAATCCCCGCGACGTCACCCGAACGCAGGAAAGCAGCCGAGCTCGGGATTCCCCAGCAATCCTATCCCCAAGCGGTCGCGGAACTCACGAAGGGCAAGCACCTCATTGCCGTGTGCGGGACGCATGGGAAATCCTCCACGACGGCGATGGCGGGACGACTGCTTCTGGAATCGGGATTGGATCCGACGATCGTCGTGGGGACAAAGATGAAAGAACTCGGAGGTAAAAATTGGAGGAAGGGGTCGGGTGATATCTTCCTTCTCGAAGCGTGCGAGTACCGTCGATCATTCTTGAACTACTCTCCGTCGGTCGTGCTGCTGACGACGTGCGATGGCGATCACTTCGATTACTTCACGTCCAAGAAAGATTATCACGACGCCTATGTGGAATTTCTGCGGCGATTGCCTTCGGATGGAGTGGTGATCACGCACATGGATGATCCCGAGTGCGCTGCGGTCGCGACGGCAAGCGGCAAGAAGATCCTCGATGCGGGTGGATGCCCCGAGATCATGATGAAGACCCCGGGAGAGCACATGCGGAGGAATGCGAAACTCGCGCTCGCGCTCGGGGAGCACCTCGGTCTCCCGGGTGATGAATCTCGCAAGATTCTCTCTAGCTACGCGGGATCGTGGCGGCGCATGGACATCCGCGGCGAGATGAAAGAGGGGATCACCGTCATTGACGACTACGGGCACCACCCGCTGGAGATCCGCGCGACCCTTGCGGGCCTCCGCGAGGCCTATCCGAAGCGCCGGATCGTCTGCGTTTTCCAGCCGCACACGCATGACCGCACGAAGAAGCTGTATCGAGAGTTTACGCAATCATTCAGAGACGCCGATCTCGTCGTCATTGCGAATGTGTATGATGCGCGAGCGCACTTGGAGAAAGGATCAGTCGATGTTGATGAGTTTGTGACTGCTATTTCTAAAAGGAGCCGAGTCGAGACGAAGAACGGACACTCGCTTCAGGAAACCGAGAAAATGCTTCGCGCGCTTACGAAAAATGACGATGTTGTTGTCTGTATGGGTGCCGGAGACATCACCGATCTTGCGACAAGATTACTATCATAGATATGCAAGCGCGGGATTCTTCCCGCGCGGACGCACGTAGAAACGTGCGTTGGCCTTTCCGTTATTTGGCTCGTTTATATTCATCAATCAAAATACTCAGTATTTTCGCGATTTCCGCGCGGTTGATGGGTGCCTGGGGACGGAAGAGGAGCTTTCCCTGCTCATCCGTGGAGCCGGAGACGATCTTGGCCCTCGCGGCTGTTTCGATGGCGGCCGAGTAGGTCGTGCGACGTGTGACATCAATAAAGAGGTCTCCCTTGGGCCATTCGAGCGGGATGTCGAGCGCTTGGAGCAGCGTCACGATCACTTCGCCGCGGGTTGCCGGCCGCAGCAGATCGATTTGCGTGTCTTGGTAGATGAGCCAGTCGAGGGCCTCCGCCGAGGCGATGTACGGGGCAAACCATTCGCCGGCAGCCATGCGGTTCTGCGCGCGCGTGTTGGTCTTCTCCTCATCGATACCCGCGACCTCGTGCGCGAGCTTCGCAAGCTCCCCGGTCGTGACGGGGTTTTCCGGGCCGAACCTCCCGACGGGGTTGCCCTGCGGGTCTTTGTAGCCCGACATCACGCCGCCCTTCACGACGGTGAACACATAGTGCGCGAACCATCCGCTCTGCGGCACATCGGTAAATGTGACGTTCTCGCCCCCGACGATGGCCTTCACTTCGTCGCTATCTTCCTCCTCATGCTCCGGGATCGGCAGCGCGTCGCACTCGATCGTCAGTTGGAAATTGAGGCGTCCGTCTTTCTGGAGGAGCTGCGATTGCGGACGCGGCTTGATGCAGCCAGGGGGTAAGTATTGTACGACGTACTGACCGACGGGAGTGTGGAGCAGCGAATAGGGTGTCGTCCCCTCGATCGTCATGTTGTTTGGCCCTTTCACTTCGAAGGGAACCCCGGAGGGGGTGCTATTGATGCCGACGTCTCCCGTGCGGCTGAGCACGTAATTGATCGAGATCTTGTACGGCGGCTCGCCCTCACTCACGACGAAAGACACTTGCGGACGGTCCAGCGATGTCACGATCGTGTCTCCTTTGAAGAGGGTGACCTTCGCGCTCATGCCTTCGGGGGACGTCGCGAAGAACGTGTAATTGCCGGTCTTGTAGACCGTCACCGTGTGGTTCGCCGACTTGAAGCGCACGGAGGTTTGATCCGGCATCAGGAGTTCCCAGGTGCCGATGGTTCCTTCGTGGCCCGTCTGCTCGACGGTCACCGTATTCACGGGAATGGAGGATCCCGTTCCTTGCGCGAATGTAACGGGCGCGAAAACGAGGAGTGCCAGGACGCCCGCCCCAAGCAGAAATGCGTGCCGATGCAATCGCGCCACGTCCAACACGAGGTGCAGTGTCGCTGCACCCCGGTGAAGTTTCAAGTGATATGGCTTCGCAATTATAAAGATGGTTATAGTACGATTTCCATGGCCTTTAGAGCCCAAGAACGCGGCGTCTGTGCATGCGGAGAATCCCTGCCGCGAGGGCGCCCGACAGGACCACGACGAAAAGGTCCAGCATCCCTCCGGTCTGCGGCAAGCCGGTCACGACCGTGACGGACGTGATGTCGCCGACGCTGCGAGGGAGATCATCACTCGTGGCGGTCGTGTTCACATCGACCATCGTTCCCGCAGCGAGCGTGTCATTCGCTTTCAGTTCGATCGTCACCGTCCAGCGCTCCCTGGGCTGGAGGTCATTGAGGTTCCAGACGATCGTGTTGTCGCGCGTCGTGCCTCCGCGCGGGAGATTGCCACTGACGCTGACTTGCGACGGATCGTACGCTTGGACGATCTCCAGGTTGCGCAGCACTTTGTTCGACGGATTGTAGAGGCGGATCTGCATGAGCAGCGTTCCACCGGGGAGAACCTCCGTCTGCGTCGTGAATGTATCGATATCGAGGCGCGCCACGTTCGCTCTTCGCTGAGTGTCTCCCGGCGTCTCTCGTCCGTTTTCCTCCGGTTTCTCTTTCTTCGGTTGGACCGGACGCTTCACGTCTCCGCACGCGTACGTGACGGAGAAGATCAGCGGACGCGCTTCATCCAGGTCTCGGTGTTGCGGCTTCGGGGTGACGCAGCCGTCTTTCGCGCTGTAGTAGACGCTGTAGGGCAGGGGAGGGAGGTTGCTGAATCGCGCCGGGGTCGTGCCCGTGAGATCGACGCCGTTCGACGCGGTGAGACGGAAGTTCACGCCCGAGGGGTCGCTCTGCACTTTGATGACCCCGTCGAACTCGTACTCGGCGATGACGCGCGCGTCCTCGCCCGCGGTGAGCGTGAAAGTCTGCGCGAGTCCCGCGAAGGTCTCCTTTTGCGAGCCCGTCGTGACCGTCACGGAGCTCTCGGCTCCGCGCGGCGCTTCGAACGTCACGGTGTAGGTCCCCGTCGGGGCGTTCTTGATCGTGTGGAAGGATGCATCGACAAAGGGATCCGTACTTTCGACGGTCTGACCGTTCGGGAGCTTCAGGACCCACGTTCCGATCACTTCATTGCGGCTCATCTGGCCGATCGTGACCATGCCGGAAGCGGCGGATGTCTGTTCGACCAAAAGCCCGGTGCAGAGCAGAGCGCTGCATCCAAGGAGTATGGTGCGGAGGGCGAGCTTCATACGGGGATGGGGAAGAGACAGAAAGTAGTCTATTTAAGCAAAAAAGCAGATTTCTGTCAAAATGACTATAAGTCATGATAAATGATCTTTAAGCGCGTTTCTCCAAACATGTTGCGCGTCCGGAAGTGAAATTTCCAGCAGGGGATTGGCGCCTCTCACCACCGTCAGTGCGGGCTTAGAAGTCGTTTTTCCGACCGGGTGGACGCTGACCCCGAGTTTTTTTGCCAGTGAGAGGAATGTTTTTTCGTGATCAGGCGAGACTTCTACGAGGAATCCGGCAGTCTGCGTGAAGAGCACTGTGTCCGTTGCG
>JACPYA010000019.1 GCA_016196295.1 Candidatus Peregrinibacteria bacterium
GCAGACATGCGAATTTGGGGAAGAGGATGCTAAAATCCTAGCGTCACCTTCCTCAAATTCCGAGTGCGAAAACCCCTGATTGTGGCTCTGTTATGCGGAGAGAATATTTTTCAGAGGTTCCCTAAGCAAAGGAACAGAAACAGAACCACTCTTTTTCACGGCAGCCTCGCGCATCCGAGCGCCATGTTCACTTGTATAAGCTTCGTAATAAACCAATCGATATGGACGATAGGGTGCGGAAGAGAACATTTTGCCAATGTTGTGTTCCCTAAATCTCCTTCGGAGATTATTTGTAGATCCTTTATAAAAATATTTCGGATCTTTTAGGCTTTGCAGAACGTAGAAATACCACATGGTGGTTAATACTACCACGTTTCATAGGAGTGGCGGTGCCACGTCGCTTCAGGAAGAAGGTGGCGGTGCCACGTCGCTTCAGGAAGAAGGTGGCGGTGCCACGTCGCTTCAGGAAGAAGGTGGCGGTGCCACGTCGTTCGCGAACGACGTGGCGGTGGGAGAGGGATTCGAACCCTCGAACCCCGTAAGGGGTTACACGATTTCGAGTCGTGCGCTTTCGACCACTCAGCCATCCCACCGTCGCGCATTGTACAGATTTTTATATGAAAGATGCGAGTTTTGCTCATCCCTGACGGGGTTTCTGCCCATTTTGCTCTTTGGCACTTAGTACTCCTCCCTGGTTAAATCAAGGTGAAATTTGCCCAAAAGTGCTAAAAAATGCACTTGCAGACCGATTCTCGCATTCCCTAGAATCCTCTCACTTTATTCCTTTACCCACTTCCTATGAGTTACGTCGTGGCTTCTGCCATCAAGGAACTCCTCAAAAAGCACGGGATGATGACCGCCGGTGATTTTCCGGAGGCTGTCTCTGCGTTCGTTGAGGCCGGAGTGAAGAAGGCTGCTGATCGCGCCAAGGACAACGGTCGCGTCACGGTCCGCCCGGGCGATCTATAAAGGTATTCCTCCCCGCACAACCCCGCATGCGGGGAATATGCGGGGCAAGTCTTGATCAAGAAGACACCTCTTCGGAGGTGTTTTTTTGTGGTGTAGGAATCATCGAAGAAACAAAAGACAAAGAAAGGACCAGAACCCAATTATCAATGATTTGGGAATTGAACATTGAAAAATTTCTTTGTTACTTGTTTCTTCGGTACTTCGGTACGCAGATCATTCAGCAGTTTTTTCCTGTTGTATTGCAACCAGCTCGGCGCGCAGCAGTGTCATTCCTCCGCCGAACAGTGCCGCGAACAGGAGCACGATCGCGAGGAGCGACAGGACGATCTGCCGGTGCTGAGCGCGCAGTTTCATCACGAAGTTCCAAAGAGGCTGCAGTGCGCAGTGCCGTAGAGGATGCAGGCGTCGGAATCGCCCTGATCGCAGCGTACCGCGATAGTGACGCAATCTTTCAGCCACTGCTCCTGTTCCATCAGGAGGGCCTCCAGGAAGTCCGAGGGTTTCTGTCCTCCCGGGAACGCGGGGCATCCGTTGTCGCCGTAGAGCGTGCACTGGCTCATGTCTCCCTGTTCGCAGCCGACCGCAGCGCTCCAGCATCCTTCAATGAACGTGTGCCTTTCCTGGGATAGTGGCTGCAGCGAGGCAGACGGCCGCGCGAAGACCTCCGGGTGGCCCACTTGAATGACGATGTAGAGTGCATATCCCAGGAGGAAACTGAGCGATCCCAAGGACATCCATATCTTCCTGTGCGACGTAAAGAGGAATGCGCCAGCGAGCAGCAGCAGCACTCCGCCGATCCCGAGGGTGAGGATCAATGTGTCTGCCTGCAATTGGAGGATCCATTGAATCATTTAGCGGGAGAACTGGTTGCCAAGCGGGCAAAATTCACATGTGCGCGGTTCGGGGCTGAAGATCGTTGCGAGCGAGCAGTCGCCGGAGCAGAGCAGAGACGGCGTCATGGGTGCGGGAGACTTCGGTGCGGATGTCGGGCGTTCGGGAGCGGGGCTGCCGAAGACGGGGTCCTCGCCCGGCGGGAAAGCTTCTTTGCCCGGCCAGGTTGGCTCCGGTGCTGCTGGAATTCCTGGAATATCTTCCCAGCCGGTCAGAAAATCTCCTCCCCCATTCTCCCCTTCAAAGCCGCCGGTTTTCCCAGGCGACGCATTCGCTGGAGGATTTTTAGGAGCGGCCCGTGATTGATTAGGTGGAGAGAAGGTTTGATGTCCAGTATTTGGGCGATCTGGATTTTTGGGATCAATTTCTTGAGGTGCACCGTTCGGCAGGCATTTATAGGAGCACACAGGTTCTTTCACAATGACACACCCTTTATTCGCATGAGGCCCCGAAGCCTTATGATCTAGAGGACATTTGGATTCACATTTGAAACATTTTCCACTCCCGTCATCCGGCGTAGCCACGCATTTTTCTGCTTTTGCGTCGCATGTGTCCCCATTGCCGCATGACAAACAGGGTTTTACACATTTTTTGGTTTTATTCTCAAAGACATACCCATTCTGTGTGTCGCAAATGAACCGGAAACACTGTATTTTTCTGAATATCGGGGCTTCATAGGGAAGAGGTTGGCATATATATCCCGTAGGCACAGATACGTCGCTACAAGCCTTTTCTGGATCACAAGCCTTTCTACACATTCCCCTTGAATCTTCGACGAAACCCTTTTTACATTCCCCACAATCAAAACACTGACCGTCATCGTTCTTCGTGTCACCGGCTCGACTGGCGCAATCTCTGTTTGCCCCGCAGGGAGGGGGAGAGCCGCTGCAATGGTTTTTGTCTTCACATAGCTCCTCCTCGCCGCCATCATCGTCTTCTTCCTCGTCACCATCTTCATTTTCTTCCTGTCGAGCGCATTCAAAACAAACGTCTTTTCCATTTAGTTTTCGGCTTTCTGTCAGCTGACTGCAGGCACCCAACTCATTGTCCGTGCAGTATTTGTTGCCTCCTTCTTGGCAGTAATCTTTTTTCGGGTCACAAGCCGGCACACATTTTCCTTTTTCATCCGGCACGAATCCCTCTTTGCATGCACAGGTATTTAAACAGTTCCCTCCCGGAGGATCGCACTGTTCTCCTTCGTCGAGCTCGCTGTTGCCGCATAAGGCGCACCCACCCGCACCGTCCGAAACGTAACTTTTCTCGCAGAGACAGGAATTGGCGTTACATCCATCTGCCTTGATCCCTGGGTCGCACGCCTCTGTGTTCTTCGTCCATTTCCCATCACCACATGTCTTCCGCTTGCAACCGTTCTCTGTCTGTTCATGTGTTCCTGGCCAACACTGACAATCAGGCGTGCAGGTCGGGCCTCCACTAACGCCTTCATCGCATATCTCGCCGGGCATTTTTCTCCTGTCGCCGCAGCGCGGGCTGCACACGCCTGTCTCCTCGCCGTCCTGATTCCTGGACGTGTAGCCGACGTCGCAGCGGCAGTTAAACGCGCAACCCTCGGTACCCGGCTCGCATCTCTTGATATTATTCGGACATTCCGCACACCCGGCAGGTTCCTTGGTGTCTTGATTCAGGTACGGATACAAAGGATCTTTGCAGCTACAAGATGCCGTGCAGGTATCTGAGCCATTCGGCCCATGATCGCACCATTCGCTTTTTTCTCGTACGTTGTTCCCGCAGATAGATTGGCAACCGCCTTTGCCGTCCGGAACCGTGTCATCAATACATTCACAAAGATTGCATTTCCATTTATTGCCGTCGCACTGTTCAGCTTCGTCCAATTTGTTGTTTCCGCAAGCGGTGCAGGAGCCCGGATTGTTGGGGTCCGGGACGGTGCCAGTCGCGCATTTACACTTGTCCGTGCAGCTTGCTCCACCGTCGCACTGCTCTCCTCGGCCTTTATTCACCGTGCCGTTGCCGCATTCTTTTTCGCAACCGCCCCCCGCTAGGGGGTAGTAACCTTGAGTCGTCGAGCAATAGCAATTTTCGTTACATCCGTCACCTCCATCGCATTGTTCTCCCGAATCCACTTGTCCGTTGCCGCATCGCTCGCTGCAAAAATAGCATTTTCCATTTTCATCGGCTGCGGTCAAAGGAGTACAGACGTGTGAGGGGTCCGGACAGGACACGCCTCCGCACGGATTTTCGCAAGGATCAGAGCTTTCTGAATTGCCATAGTCGCTGTCGCTCGTGTACGCGTTATTTTCGACGACCGGAAAGAATCCCGTGAGGGATGATGATTGTTGGCCTGCAAGAACGATGACAACGCTGCCGACCAGGGACACCCAAACAATCAGCCGATCGACCGTCGATTGCGGAAACATCGTTGGATATGATCGTACTGCGGTGTTTTCATGAAAGCGAGTTTTGAAACGTATGCAGAGTGTATCTGCATCATGTCGTCAAGATTATGAACTCCAAAATAAGAAAAAGGGGAACAACGTGCCGAGCGTGGCCGATGCAAGAATGCTGTACATCACCAAGGGTTGCCAACGCGCGGGAAGCAGAGCCATTCCGCGGATCAGAAAGAAGAAGAACGGCGCGAGAAGCAGGATCGAGAAGCGAAAGTCTTGTCCGGTCGCGTGCGGGTGGATCCACCGGAAGATGCACTGCGCGGCGAGGAGGATTGCGATGGTGCTGAGCATCGGGATCGCAACTGGTTCCTTGCGAATCTTGCGTGCCATCCCGAACATCGTGACGGGAATGAAGAGCATGCTCGTGAGGAGGATCATTCCGGAGAGCTCGCGAAGCGCGGCACCGAAGTGGAAGCTGCCGAAGTGC
Source organism: Candidatus Peregrinibacteria bacterium (assembly GCA_016196295.1). Lineage (GTDB taxonomy): Bacteria > Patescibacteriota > Gracilibacteria > Peribacterales > Peribacteraceae > JACPYA01. Next base: position 4,711 of record JACPYA010000019.1, read on the forward strand.
GCGCTGCGGAAGAAGTACTCCAGGAAATACGGCCGGCCGGAGACGCCGGACACATTGCTGATGAAGATTTGCTCCAGGATCCGGAGAGGATTGAAGATCAGGTAATATGTGAGGCCTCGCGGTACCAGGACGATGGGGTCCAAGCGCATCACATTCCCGACGATGAACCGCTCACCCTCGGTGACGAAGCGCAGATAGAGCAGCCATCCGCAGAGGATCAGCACAATGCCGAGAAATCCGAAGCCCCAGAGGATTTTTTTCTTCCACGGGAGATCTTTTTGGAAGAACAGGCAGACAGCGGCGATCGGTATGAAGAGGAGCGCATGACTCTTCGTGAGCATGCCGAGTCCCGTGATGACCGCAGCGGTGATGAAGCTCGTGCGATTCCCCGTTTTCCAAAAGTGCAGGAGGAGAGCGAAGAAGAGAAACGCGAAAAAATGATAGGTCGTATCATTGGTAAGCCGCGAAGACCAGACGATCAGCCCAGGGAACGTCGCAGAGAGCCCTACAAACATCAGCTGCTCTTTTGGTTTGTTGGGAAACACGATGCGCGCGATCCACACGCAGATCGCGAGGACTGCCACCGAGAGCAAGAACGACCCCACTTGGAGATCTTGCAGCAGCAAATCCTCCGCACGCCCGATCCGCTGCCCCAGGCGCATCCATGCCGCGCCTAGGAAGTACGTGAGTGGAGGTTGAAACATCTCCCAGCTGAGCTGTGCTGGAGGAATGGTGAAACGGTCGGCGACATAGCGGAAATATTCGATGTGTCCTTGCCAATCGTATGAACGCAGTGAATAGGGAGTGGCGCTGACATACAGGATGCGAAGAATGACACCGAGAAGGAAGATCCATGCGATAGGTTTATTGAGTGAGTTAGGTTTCTTAAGTTTATTAAGATGGAAACCTAATAAACCTAATAGACCCAATCGCCCTAATGAGCTTATGACAAAGGCTCCAAACCAAAGAACATGCAGCATCAGAAGAATCGTCAGTGTAAGAATGACCGGGTCGCGCCGCGATCCCCGCATCGCAAATTGCGAGACGGGCGGGCGGATCTTCATGCGGATGAGCAGCCGGTTCTCTCGCGATGCGGTGAGGGGCTCCAAAAGCGTCGTAATGCCGCTCCCGTCGGAGCAGAGTTCTCCTCCGGGAAGATCCATCGCTTCACCATTGATCTCCATTTCCGTGATGCAGCCGAACAGATTGATGTGATAGAGGGCGGGTGGCAGGTCGCCTGTCTTCAGAGTCGTCCGCACGGTCACGAGTTCCTCTGGCGACCTGGCCCGAAAGGGGATGGTGCACGGCTCCTCCGGGCCGTTTCCCACTTGGCAGGTGGAGCGCGAGAAGGAGATCGCCGTGCGATCGAAGTAGTGCCCGAGGATCAAAAGGCCGATGAGGAAGGTTCCGAAGATCCACTTGCTGCGCCAGATCTTGCGTATCTTTTTCTTCATGGGCGCCGCCATTGTGGCATACGGCTTCGTCCCGCGCTTGCGGGACTTCGCCGCTATAGTCTTATTCGCAGAATCATTACTTATGGCTTAGTCGCGAAGTCGCGTCAGAGCGCCCCACACGGAAGAAAAGGTCCGCAGCTCGCAGATTCGGAATAAATTCCGAAGCTTGGGACTTTTTAACCGGCGGTTTAAACCGCCGGTTAATGCACGAACACGTGGCGAATTCATTCGCCTTTCGCCTGTCTTTTCAATTCCGCGTCGATGAATTGCTGAATATCACCATCAAGAACGCCCGTGGTATCACTCGTCTCCGTGTCCGTCCGCAAATCTTTCACCATCTGATATGGGTGGAGGACATAGCTGCGGATCTGCTGCCCGAAGTCCGCGCTCTCGGTCGCTCCCTTCAGTTCCTTCTTCTGTTCCAGTTCTTCCCGTCGCTGCTTTTCGAGGAGCTTCGCGCGGATCATGTTCATCGCGAGGGTGCGGTTCTGCAGCTGCGAGCGCTCGCTCTGGCACGCGACCACGATCCCCGTCAGGATGTGCGTGATGCGCACGGCGGTCTCCACTTTATTCACGTTCTGCCCCCCCGCGCCGCCGCTCCTGTAGGTATCGATGCGAAGATCGTTCGGGTTGATGTCGATATCGACGGTCTCCGGGATCTCCGGCAGGACCTCCACGAGCGCGAAACTGGTCTGACGCAGGTTCTTTGCGTTGAAGGGCGAGAGTCGCACGAGGCGGTGCGTGCCTTTCTCGCACTTCAGATTTCCGTATGCCATCTCTCCTTGCACGTGGATCGTCGCCGACTTGATGCCTGCCTCCTGGCCGTCCGTCTTCTCGATCACCGAGGTCTTCCACCCTTGCCGCTCGCAGTACCGCAAGTACATCCGCAGCAGCATCGCCGCCCAATCCTGTGCCTCCGTGCCGCCGGCGCCTCCGCTGACCGTCAGGTAGCAATTGCCGGCATCGAACTCGCCGCTCAAGTAGATCTGCGTTTCGACCTCCGCCCACTTCTTCTCCAATTTTTCGTATTCCTTCGTGAGGTCGCCGAGGTCACTTTTGGCCGCCCCCTTCGCAAGCTCGATGACTTCGGACACTTCCCGTCCCAGGCTCTTCACCGGTTCCCACTGCTTGCGAAGGACCTTGAGCTTCGCGAAGAGCTCATTGGCCCGCTTTTGATCCGACCAAATATTCGGGTCCTGGGTTTGCTTCTCGAGTGCGGAGATTTTTGTCGGAATTTTTTTTGCTTCAAAGAGAGTCCTTGCCCGTGTTCACGGCATTGGCGAGTTCCTGCAATTTTTGGAGGAGTTCTTCCATGGGCGAGGAGGAAATTATCTTGATGATACGCTTTTTGGAGGCATACGTCGATCTGCCTCCACCCCCAGCCCCTCCTCCGGAGGAGGAGGGGAGCAGCCATTCTTTATGTTGAGCCCTTCCCCTTCCTCCCTCGGAGGAAGGGGCCAGGGGATGGAGGCTGACCTGGTAAAATCTTCTAAAATGGGCTATAATATACGGAAAACATCAAATCCATGTCCGTCCTGCCTTTGTCTTCGGCCAAGCTCCCCCTGGGCGAGATCCTGCGCCGAGCGGCTGTCCCCTTTGCGCTCTTCTCGGGAGTGCTCGCGGGCCTCCTGACGCTGTCGTGGTTTTTGCTCCTGCCCATCTTCACGCGCATCGAAGTGAGCGGGGCGCAGCGCGATGTCGCAGCGCTTCTCCAGTATCGCGCGGAGCTGCAGGCGCAGCTCGTCGCCGCAGAGGAGTCGCGTGCGGCGACCCTGATCCCGGAGCGCGATGCATCCTATGAGGACCTCAAGCGTCTCAAGCGGGAACGCCCATCGCTCCTTCGCCTGCGCGATCAATTCCTCTCCGTCGCTGCCGGCATCGTGGAGCAGCATGACGCCGTGCACATCCGTGCCCTGCATCTGCGGGAAGACGGAACGCTGGAGATGTCCGGAGACGTCCGCTTCGTCGGGCCGCGCAGCATGACGGTCCTCGCGGAGTTCATCGAAGAAATCGCGGATATTCCGGCGGTCGCCGCGGTCTCCCTCCCGCGATACGTCCGCGAGGAAGACCTGCGCGTCGGTCCGCATTCTCCTTTCACCGTCACGATTACATTGCGATGAGTACTCCCATCATTCCGCCGGCCGAGCCCATTCGCCCTTGGCTTCAGGGCAGGCCGATTCACCCCTGGCGTCACTTTTCGACCCTCGGGCTCTTCGCCGCGGGCAGTTCCATGCTGCTCGTTGCCGGCCTCCTCATGACCGCGCATGCTTTCGTCTTCTATCACATGGAGGCTGCATTGCCCGCAGCCGCGCGCATCCCCTCCATGGAAGCGAGGCTCGCAATCCTGCGGGAACAGGTGGAGGTTTCCGAGCTCTATGCGTCCCTCCAGCCGGGGTCTCCCACGGAACAGCTTCATGTCTTCGTGATCCCGGAGGGGCCCAAACCGGAACGACTCCTTTCGTACTTGGAACTCATCGGGGAACACCTGCGCCGCCGCCAGTCCCTGCGGTCCTTATCCGCCGTCGAGATCGGCGATAAGGTCGCGGAGGGATCGCTCTTCCGCGAACCCGTCACCGTGACCGTCGAAGTGACCGAGCAAGGGATGCGAGATTTCCTCACGCTCATCGAGCTCGCGGGAGTCCTGACCATCGGCGATGCCCTCACGCAAGAAGAACAGGATCAGTTGCTCCGCAAAACGGAGGAAGGAAATCCGGCGGGCGTCGTGACGCTGGGACAATTCCTCGCGACGGACTTCCTCGCCTACCTGCGCGAGCCGCGGACCTTCGAAGATCGGCTCCATAAGTTCTTCTCCTCGGAGGATTTCCAAGAGACCCTCCAGAACATCAAAGCAGCGTCCCTCTTCCGTCACGGACAGGAGCTCTTCCAGACGCCGCTTGGCCGCGCGCTCGAGCAGGAGAAACTGTGGCCGATGCAATTCCTCAGCACTTCGGACGCCTCGGTGCAGGAGATGACCGATGGGTGGCACAAACTCTCGGTGAAATTGAGTGCGTATTCGAGATGAACATTAGGTAGCTGGGTAGCATAGGTAGCTTGGCAGCTTGTTCAACCAGCTACCCCGCTACCAAGCTATCGATTCTTGACCATGATCGTTTTTTTCCATAGAGTAAGCCAAGTTCTTCCCATATTTTCATCTGCGCCAAAGACAACGATTTGAACCGGTTCGCCGTCTCGAGAAGCGTCCGAGAATCAACGAGCAAATCACTGCGTCCCAAGTGATGCTCGTTCAGGAAGAGGGTCCCGCAGAGACGCTGACCTTGGCGGAGGCGCTCGCGCGCGCGAAGGCCGAGGAGCTCGATTTGATCGAGGTCTCGCCCAAAGCCGTGCCGCCCGTGGTGAAGATCGGCGAGTTCGGTCACTACCTCTACCAGCTCCAGAAGAAAGAGAAGAAGCAGAAGTCGCACAGCAAGCAGGTGGAAGTGAAGATGCTGAAGTTCGGGTTCCGCACCGAGAAACACGATCTCGATCGCCTCAGCGAGCGCGCCCGGGAGTTCCTCGCCGAGCGCCACCTCGTGAAATTCGGCGTGCGCCTGCGCGGACGCGAGATGGCGAACAAAGAGTACGCACTCGGGAAGCTCAAAAACATCATCGCGAGCCTCAGCGATGTCTCCGAGGTCGAGCAGGAGATGAAGAGGCAGGGGGACCAATATATTGTGATTCTCAGACCCAAGCGGTAGGAATTTTTGTGCGCTGCAAAATTGACAATGGACAATTGAAAATTGACAATTTTTTGTGAGATTCAGGATTTTGAGCGGTTTTTTCGTTGTCCATCGTCCATCGTCCATTGTCCATTGTGAGCGGTCCCGAGGCTTTACTTTCGCCCAAATCCCCATTACTCTGGCGGTCCCATATGCCCAAGCTCAAGTCCCACAGTGGCGCGAAAAAGCGTTTCCGGAAGACCGGAAGCGGCCACATCGCATACAAGCGCCGGGGCAGGAGCCACCTCCTGCAACAGAAGAGCAAGCGCCAGAAGCGCATCAGCCGCACGATTTTGATCAACACCCGCGACCTCCGTCGCATCGAAACTCTCGTTCCCCATCTCTAATCATGGTACGAGTGAAACGAGGCATTGTCCGGCATAGGAGACACAAGAAGATTCGCACCCTCGCAAAGGGGTACCGCGGCATGCGCTCTGCGACCTTCGTGAAGGCGAATGAAGCGGTCATTAAGGCGGGCCAGAACTCGTATATCGATCGCCGCCGCAAGAAGCGCGACTTCCGCAGCCTCTGGATCATCCGCTTGAACGCGGCCCTCCGCACCCAAGGCGTCACCTACTCGCGCTTCGCCGATGCGCTCAAGAAGAAAAAGATCGATCTCAATCGAAAAACCCTCAGCGAACTCGCGATCTCCGAGCCCGCCGTCTTCGCGAAACTGATGAAGGAAGTGGGGGTGACGAAGTAGCTTATGGCTGAACGGTACATTGGAGAATTTACACAGATGGTTTCTGCGTTTGAGGATTTGATGCAGCAGAGTGATTTGCCTGCGATTGCATCCTATGCCAAAGAACTTTCTTCTTACGGAGGATTTTTATTGATGGATACGCATGGTCCAAAAATTGCGACGGATGCGCCGCAGTTAAAAGAGCTCTATGCCCAAGTGGCTGCAAAGATGAGAACATGGCTCTCCGCGCATCTACATCTTGCAGGTGAGGATATTCAAGTATTGCAAAGGATCGCTGGCATTATGAATGACAGGTCCAATGACATGGCGAAGTTGCTCGAAGAAGAAGAGGAATGGCCCGCGGCGAGAGAGCGTTGGCTCGAAATACTCGAATCTGCCGAAGAAGACGAACTCGATGATTGGTGGAAGCGCGGACTAGGTGAGGAGTGACCGGATTTCTGGCAAAACTTTCTCTGCAGCCTCTTTCCCCGCGCTCCAAAACTCCGTCGCTTTGTCGAATCGAAACAGGCTCGCCGGCATCTCCGGCTCGATGGTCAGGTCGCAGGCGCCGCGAGACTCATCCAAACATGCATACCCGCTCCGGAGGAATTCCTGCCATGGAGGCGGCAGATATCTTTCGATCTTTTCGTACCGCGGCGTCGTATCCGTGCCGATGACGACCTCCGGCTGGTAGACCGATCGAAGCGTGCGAGCGGGGATGGAGCCGAAGTGGCAGAGATCGACAAATGTCTGGCCGGAGACATCCGCCGGACTGAAGACGACGGGGATGGCGCTTGTTGCGAGGAGTGCATCGATCAGTCGAGTTTTTTTTGGAAAGATGTGCAGGTCGATCGATCGCATCACGTGATCCGTAAAGCCCCCGGTCACGATCTTTTTCCAATGGATGGGAGATTTTACCAATCCCGCGACGCAGACGAAGGGGATCTTGGTATCGCCGATGGTCGCGTCCCCGACGAGCGGGGAGAGGAAGGCCTCGATGTTCTGCTTTAAGACGCCTCCGTGGAGTCCGCCCTCGAGAGGACGCTCCGTGAGCGTTGCGACCGAGCCCATCTTCAGGAATTCCGTGAGTTTCTTGAGATCCTTCGTCCGCAGGCCCAGCGCGTACAAGGCTCCCACGATCGCTCCCATGCTGCTGCCGGCAATCGTGTCCGGCACGTAGCCTTCTCGGTCCAGGACTTCGAGGACGCCCGCATTCGCAAGACCGCAGGCCGCACCGCCCGAGAGCACGAGCCCCCATGATCGTTTAGCCTTCGACATGCTGCGGTCGCGCTTTCTTGAGTTTCCCGTAGAGATCGATGTTCGCAAGGAGGTAGATCATCGTTGCGAAGCTCATGCTGGCAGCAGAGACAATATCGGAAAGAGGAAGCATACGATGATTGACGTTCACAATGATGAGATCGACGATTGTCGCAATGATTGTTGCGGGGATGAAAAGAAGGAGACTCAACCCAAGAATGTAGAACAGCACTCGCCAGCTGTGTCCGCGCACGACCTGTTTGCTCCTCTGGAGCGCGGTGCGATAGCGCAGGTCCTCCGCAACGACCACTACTTCGTAGAAGATCGTGCGGATGCCGTAGATGATGCCCGGGACGATGAAGAGGAGCGTCCAGAAGAACATGAAACACCCGCGCAGGATGCCCGTGAGGAGGAGAGGGAAGACGTACGAGAGTGCGTCTTTGCGCACGGCTGAAAATGACGTACGCGATCGTCCTGCCTTGCTATGGATGATTCGTTTCCCGACAAGCAAAATGCAGGCGGTCCCCCAGATGGCGATGAGACTGAGGACAAAGATCGTTGGCAGAAAGAGGAGCAATGCCGACGGCGACGGCGCGATCATGCCGTCATAGGTCCCCGGGATCATGACGCCGGAGAGCGGCGGTCGGATCATCCTGGCGAGGATGTTGATGGCCGTGAGCGGCAGGAAGAGGAACCATACGACGACGGGCGTCAGCGCCGGTTGCTTTCTGTAGAACCTCCAGGCTGAACCGATGAGGGTGAAGAGGTTGGGCACTTGTTTATGAAGATAACAGGAAAAGTACCAAGTGCCAAGGGCCAAGTTCAAAGGGCCTGTTTAGGAGTGTCAGTTTTTTTGACGATGCTGGTCAAGATACGCACAAGCTCCTCAGCTTCATTTTTTAGCTGGATGCAGCGAGGAACTTTGTCTTTTGGAATACCGACATGGATGAGATCAAGCCAATGAACAGATTCTCGTGCTTCCTTTCTAGAAATTTTTATCTTGTGGCAAAAATCTCTTCTACTCACTGCTTCCTGAGCCTCTAAATAATTAGCACCGATGGAACCTGATGAACGAATGAGCTGACGAATATCATCCCAGAGATGAGGTTCGGAAGGCAGCGTTTTTATAAAAGCGCGAAAATTTCTGGCAAAGGTTCTCGTTCTCACCTCAAGATCAAACGGCCGCTGCTCTGGAGTCACGTGCATGCCATTAACGTATCCTGGATATATCGCAAAATATTCTTCGATTTAACGAT
>JACPYA010000020.1 GCA_016196295.1 Candidatus Peregrinibacteria bacterium
CGAAGCAACATATTCAATCCGCCTTCGTCCCGCAAGTGCGGGACTACGCCGGACAAGGGGCTTTTGTGCTGTGGCAATGCAAGCGAAGCCGATGGTTTGACCCGCCCGAACGATCTGATCGTTCGGATCGGGCGGGTTCCCCGGAGCTTGCTCCGGAAGAGGGAGTCCAGAGCTTGCTCTGGGGTTCATACCAATGATGCAGGTTGTATGCATCTGCACTCTCCGGAACGAAAAACTCATTCTTGAAGTCCCAGCATTTTGGCAATTTCTCTCCTTCCCTCTTCGATCACCACTGCATAGGTCTTGTGCCAATTCTGCAACAATCGTTGTCGGATATGAGGTGAGAGATCGATCAACCAGAGGGGAAATTGCTCCGGAGGAAAAACGGGAATGGATCGACCTGCATCAGCCGCCAAATCCTCCATGTACTGTACATAGAGAGGATATAACTCAGTGGCATTCCACTCGTCTTCGTGTTCTTCCATAGTTGAAGGGTAGAAGAGGACGGAGAGAGGGCGCTAGACCGATCGATTCGATGTGGACCCCCACATGCATGGAATCGATGGTCGCAGTGAGTAGAGAAGGATCGCCGGTTGTGCAGAGCGCTCCTTTTTCCACACGGAGTCCAAAGAGGACTCACCCCTCCCTCTCCATCCAACGGTGAGCACCGTGATCAAGGTGCTCAGAAGGTATAAGGCGGAGGAGAGAGCGACCGCATGAGCATTGAAGTGCAGCATATCACTTCGATACCCGCGGTCCGACACCAGGATGGTTGTAAAATGTGTACGTACCTGGTGTTGGGATGCGAGGCATCCCACTTCTCTCTTCCGAAACGGAAAGTCATGTTCTTCACCGGCTCCAAAGTGCGCAAACAACCGGATCGGAGGGAGCTTTCCGTCAGCAATGCAAACAATGATTGCTCGACCATCTTTCAATAGTTTTCCTTCGCTGTAAAGCACTCATTTTTGGCTCCCGCGTGCTATTCTTTAGCCCACATGAGACGTCTCTTTTCGTCGCTCGCCCAGCACCGCTTGGTCGGAGGGGCGCTCGTGCTCGCGGTGACGCAGTTCGGCGCGTCCGTCATGGGACTGCTGCGCGACCGCGTCCTCACGAAGACGTTCCCGGGACTCGATGTCGTCGATGTCTACATCGCGTCGTTCCGCCCCAGTGATCTCCTCTTTCAAGTCGCGATCATGGCGGGATTTTCCGTGGCGCTGGTGCCGCTCCTCGCCAAGTACAAAGCGAACGGCGAACAGAGGGAGATGTCCGCGCTCCTGAGCGGCGTGACCGGCGCGGCGGCCCTCGTGTTCGGCGTCATCGCGCTTTTAATGGGCATCTTTTTCCCGTGGATCGCGCCCTCCCTCACAAACTTTGAGGGCGAGGCTCTGGAGCTCTACATTCAGTTCGGCCGCATCGCGCTGCTCACGAACTTCCTCTTCGTCTTCGGCAATGCCTTCGGCCAGTACCTCATCACCATCCAAAAGTATTGGGTCTACGGCATCACGCCCATCCTCTACACGCTCGGGACGATCCTCGGCACGCTTTACCTCACGCCGTACGTGGGATCCTTCGGCCCGATGTATGGCACGCTCGCGGGCGCGATCATCTACGTCCTCGTGCGACTCGCGGGCCTGCTCTGGTCCGGCTACCGGCCGGCCTTCAAAGTGTGGCACCCGGATATCCGCGAGCTCGGCTGGCTGATGATCCCCCGGATGCTCGCGCTGGGCGCGTTGCAAGTGGAACTCCTTCTCTTCGATTTCCTCGCATCGGGACTCCCGAGCGGCAACCTCACGATCAACGCCTACGCGCGCAATTTTCAGTCCGTCGTCATCGGTGTTGCCGGCATCGCCCTCGCTCAATCAGCGTTCTCGCCTTTAAGCCAGGCGGCGGCGAAAAAAGAGGCCGGGAGATTTTGGATCTATCTTAAAAAGGGAGTTGGCATCCTCCTCATCCTCACCGTGCCCGGAGCGTTCTTCCTTGTCCTTGCGACGCCCATCGCCGCGCGGTTGGTGCACCTCGAAGAGGTCCTGGATGTCTTCCGGGTGGCCCTGACGCTCTACGCGCTCAGCATCCCCTTCGAGAGCATCAATCATCTCCTGCTGCGCGCCTACTATTCGCTGAAAGACACGATGATCCCCGCCTTCTTCAACGTCCTCAACGGCGTCGTCGCGATCACCTTGTCGTGGATGCTGCTCGATCGCTTTGGCATCTACAGTCTCGCGCTCGGCTTCACCGCCGGGCAGATCGCGCAAATGATCGGTCTGTGGGTCCTGCTCCCGCGCAAAGTGCGCGCTCTCCGTTAGCGGATCTCAAACGTCGCAAGTCCCTGCTCCTCCGCCTGCGCGACGATCACTTTTTTGACGTTCGCGCGGGGCGGTCCCCTGTGACACCACGCTTGCAGTTGCGCGAGGGCTTCCGGTTCCCCTTCCGCATGCACTTCGAGCGATCCATCCGCATTGTTTCGCACCCACCCGGTGAGTGTCAGTTCTTTTGCCTTCGCCTGTGTTTCGGCTCTGAAAAAGACGCCCTGGACTTGGCCGGTGATGATCATACGGACGGCCGGCATGCATGCAGTATATCAAGCCTGTTCGCGCCAGTGCTCCGGTGCCGCCTGCGGAGATGCCATGGAGCGCCCCTGCAAGATCTGCTCGATGAGATCCTGCGGCCAGGGTGATTCTAGATACTGCAAACTCCGGAGTTCGTCCGTTGGAAGTTCTTGAAGTTCTCTGTCAGCTTTTTCGCGGAAAAGCGCCATGTAGAGCGCTGCGTCGAAAGGATTTTGGCATGACTGCGCCAGATCTTTCATGGCCAGCGTGCTCTCCTTTGCGAATTTTTTTCGTGCCTCGGGAAGATGTTTATGCACGTATCGATCCGCTCCAAATTCTCTCTTGTCGGCTAGAAGTTTTGAAGCGAGATGGCGGACTTTCCCAGAGGCTGCGGAGACGCTCAGATAGCGAATCTGTCCTTGCTCAAATTGCCGTATTTTTTCGGTCAGAGCGCGATCTTTTATTCCCTGGAGTTCACGATCCTGAATGACCAACAATCGATTGCTGTCGAGGCTCTCGAGCCTGCTTTTCCCTGAAGATTCCATAATGCGTTGTTTACTTCTTCTTTACTTGCGTAAAGTCTAATTCGACCGGCGTCTCGCGATCAAAGATCAACACGAGCACCGTCAGTTTGCCTTTGTTCACATCGACGCTATCCACCGTGCCGTCATAGTTCTTGAACGGACCGTCGATGATGACGACGAGGTCGCCGACCTGGAAGTCGCTCTTGAACTTCGCCTCCTGCTCGCCCACTCGACGCTCGATGACGCCGTACTCCTCCGGCGTCACCGGGACCGGGATGTTCCCGGAGCCGACGAAGCCCGTGACGTTCGGGGTGTTGCGCACCACGTACCAGCTCTCATCCGTCACGATCATGTCTACGAGGACGTAGCCCGGGAAGAGCTTGCGCTCCTCTTCGACCGGCTCGTTCTTCTTGAAGACGAGTTGCTTCTCTTTGGGCACCTGCACGCTGAAAATGTAGTCCTGCATGCCGAGCGACTCGACACGCTGCTCCAGGGCCTGTTTGACGCTGTCTTCGTAGCCCGAGTACGTGTGGAGCACGTACCAATTTCTGCCTGCTCGTGGGTCCTGTTTGCCCATTTAGCTGATAGAGAGGAGGAGCGTGACTGCTTCGCTCAAGAGGAAATCCAGGAAGCCGAAGACCGCGGAACTGGCGAACGTGAAGATCACCACGACGATGGAGAGGCGGATCGCCTGTTGGCGCGTCGGCCACCGGACATGGTGGAGCTCCTCGACGGACTCCCGGACGTAGTTGAGAACGAGATTCATGAGCATGCTTTCGAAAAAACCCCTCGCGGGGATGTCTCTATTCTATCCTTTTCAGGAGCGGCTGCAAGGCTTTATTTTGCTTCTGGAAGGATGAATATAGAATGTTAAATATGGAATATAGAAGCTAATATTCAACATTCTATATTCAATATTCAAGTTAAAAACCGTACTCCGGCGGTTCCAGGGCATGGATCTTCGTGATCGGGAGCGCCACGAACCAGACGCGTCCCTTGATGTCATCCTCGGACACGTACGGAATCGGGTCATTGTTTTCCGCGGTGAAGCTGCGGGAGTCCAGGCTGCCTTGGCGATTGTCCCCGAGGAGGAAATAGGATTCCTCTGGAACGGTATAGGTCACCTCGCTCGTGTTGCCGCTTCCGGGCGGGTGGCGGTACGTCTTTCCTTCGTTGCGATCATTCAAGTACGTGTCCTCGGAGAGCTCGCGAAATTCGTCGGAGCCGTCTTCCTGCAAGTAGACGTTCCCACTCTTGATCATCACCTGGTCGCCCGGGAGCCCGATCACGCGCTTCACGTAGTACTTTTCGTGGTCATTGGGCGGACGGAACACGACGACGTCCCCGCGCTCGGGGTTCCCGAGGATGTAGGCCAGCTTATTGATGATGATGTACTGCTTGTCCTCCAGGGTATCCACCATGGAGTTTCCTTCCACCTGAAACGGCGAAACGAGGAACGTGCGGATCCCCGCGACGATGGCGACGATCACGATGATGTTGAAGAGGACGTCGAGGAGATGGAACAGGAGTCCGTGTTGCTTGGGGGTCATTGGGGTTATTGTATAGCAGAATAGCAGTTTGATAAATCATCTTTCGGGAATTTCTAGGTTTTAGGGATTAGGTGTTAGGTTTTAGAATTTCGTGTCTAACACCTAAAACCTAGCACCTAACACCTGCATGTTTCCTGGTACACTGCTCCCATGATCGAGTCATTCCTCTTCAAGCGCCACCTCGAGGACGATGAGCATGTCAGCGAGATCATTCACAAGCACTGGCTCATCGGACTGAAGTTTCTCTTCTGGCCCTCGGTCTCCTTCCTCCTGTCTTTGAGTGCGCTGATCGCGGTCTACGAAATTCGCGCGCTCGTGTTCCTCACGGCTCTCTGGAGCATCGGGTCGCTCGTCTGGTGGCTGCGGTCCTTCTTCGATTACTACCTCGATGCTTGGATCATCACCGATCACGGCATCATCGACCTGGAGTGGCACGGGTGGTTCCGCCGTCAGTCGGCGCGCGTGCTCTACAGCGACATCCAAGGCGTGAGCTATGAAATCCAAGGCGTGTCGGGCACGCTGCTTCGCTATGGCACGGTCGCGGTCGAAAAAATTTCCACAGGCTCCGTCATTTCGATGACGCACGTGTCGCAGCCGCGCGTCGTGGAGTCGCTCATCCTCAAGAACATGGAGGGCTACCTCCACGGCAAGAACCTGAAAGACGCGAGACACGTGAAAGAGCTCCTCGCGGAGTTCGTGGCGAATCAGGTGCAGATGGAGGGGCGCGTGATCGAGGAGGAACTGGTGGAGGCGACCGCGGAACGGAAGAAGAAAGTTTCCAAGAAGAAATGATCCGCCTTCGCAAGCTTCGGAGGACGAGAAGTGGATATATTTTTTACCCTTTGCATCCATACCAATGTTGAATTCTGGAGTCATGTGGATCGCGCCCATTCTGATACTCGCGGTTCTCTGCGTCACGATGGTCTGGATCGCAATGAGGAAGAGGCGCTTGAAGATCCCGATGGCGATGCGCGGCGTCCTTCGAGGTCAGTGGGAGCATGCAGTTTCCCTCCAGGATCCAGAAAAACGTCTTATGGAAGCCGAAAAGATCATGCATCAGGCATTTCGTCTGATGCGGCTTGAAGGCTCCTTTGGCGAAGTCTTGAAGAGGTATGGCCCGCGGATCGCCGGCGAAGACCAATTGTGGCAGGCGCACAAGCTTCGTAATCGCCTGGCGCATGAACCCGGGTTCCATCCCGCCACCGCGCAGCTCGATCGAGCGGTCGCTGTGTTTGAGAGGACGCTGCAATCGTTTTTGTAAGGACGACAAAGAAGACCGTTTCCTCCTGGTACACTTGTCTCGTGAAACCCTCTCTCATCCTCATCGGTCTCGGGAATCCCGGTGCCTCCTACGAGCGCACGCGGCATAATGTGGGCTTTCAGGCGATCGATCGCTTGTCAGAGGAATTTGGCGAGGGACCCTGGCAGGACAAGCAGAAGTTTCAGTCGGTCATCCAAGAAGGGCGCATTATCACCGCGCCGATCCTCCTCGTGAAGCCACAGACCTACATGAACCGCTCGGGCGAAGCGGTCCGCAAGCTCGTGGATTTCTACAAGCTGAACCCGGGCAATCAGGTGCTCGTCTTCTGCGACGACATCGATCTGCCGCTCGGCGAAGTGCGGCTGCGTCGCAAAGGCGGCCCGGGGACGCACAACGGGCTTCGGTCCATCGTCGAACTCTTCGGCGAGGGGTTCCCGAGAGCACGCATCGGCCTCGGCGATCACCCGACCGGCGAAGCGCTTGCCCCGTGGGTGCTCAGCATTCCGCCGGAGGATCAGAAGAAGGTACTCACAAAGACGATGGAGACGTTCCCGGAGCTTGTGAAGAAATTTATTTTGGAAGGAGAGCAATAATGAGTTCTCGACGAAAGAAACCGAGGAGGTGATCCTCGGTCTCTTTGGTTTCGCTCGTCCTGAGCGCTATCGAAGGATTGGTCTCCTTCTTGTCCTCCGTAGCTTTAGCGAAGGAGGAGGTTTCCTCGCTCGCCCTTCGTAGCTCCGCGAAGGGGGGTCAGAACGCGTACCGTCTGCCGAAGAGTCCGCCGCCGACCATGCCCATGGAGAGCAGGGTCGTCCAGACGATGAACGGCAAGGTGGGGTCATTTCTGCCGTGCGCTTGGTTGCCCGTGCCGTCGGGTCGCGTTGGGCGGTTCCCCGTGAGGCTGGCGATGAAGCCCGTGATGCCGGTCTGCGGGAGCTCTTGGATGACGCGGACTTCGTAGCTGTCTGTTGCGTTCACGCCGTTGCCGCGCGCGTTTACGGTGTTGCGGATGCTCTGGCCGTGGAAGGCTCCGGCGCTGATCTGTCCGCGGTAACGGAAGACGCGGGTCTCGTTCACGTTGAGGGACGCGATCGTCCAGCGGATGGTGCCGCTCGTGTTGATGCCTCCCTCGCTGATCTCGGAGACGCTCAAGTCGAACGGCGGGTACGTGTCCTCGACCGTGATGTTCGTGATGGCTCGGTTGCCGCCGTTGCGGACGGTGATGTTGTAGAAGACGGGTTCGCCCGGCTGCGCTTCGCTGCGGTCTGCCTGCTTATCGACCGTGATGGCGACGCTGCTGGCGCTCGAGCCGAATCCGTCCTCTTCGACGCGGGTCAGCTCGGTATCCTCTTCGTCCTCGGCGCGGGCACGGAACCGGAGCTGCGTGTCGTCTTCCGCGTCACAATCGACGCGCACTTGGAGTGTCAGGGTCTCCGTATCGTCGCCGTCTATTTCGATGTCTTCCCATTCGACCTCGTCATTGTTCCTCTGGTCGCCGTCGTCACTTGCGTCGAGGAACGACGTCTTGTCGTCCAGGAAGCCGCGTACGTCGATGGTCTTTCTGCGGTCATCGCGGTTGCGGATACGGATGCTGTACGTGAAGGTTTCGCACGGCGCAACGGGATCGCGCGAATCGCTGACATCGAGGTCGATGTCCTCGTCGTCTTCATCATCGTCTTCATCATCCTCGACGCGCGTCGTCTCGCTGTCGCTGACATTGAAGACGAAGGCCGTGGAATTCAGGATGTCGCCGTCGTCGGCGCTCGTCTTCACGCGGACGGTCGAAGTCAGCGTGATGGAACCGTTTCCCGGGATGGTTTGGTTGGGCCACGTGATGAGGCCGTTGCTGTGCGAACCGTTCGAGCTGGCCCCGACGAAGTCCGTGTCACCGTCGAGGATCTGCGTGACGGTCTGGTTCGTCGCCGTTGTCGTAGACGTGTTCGTCACGCGGATCGTGTAGATGAAGGTATCGTCCTCTTCGACCGGGTCACGCGAGTCCGTGAGGTCGATCGTGAGGTTCACGCCGGTGACGGTGCTCGTGACGGTCGTCGTGTCGGTCGCCGTGATGTTTCCGATTGCCGCGTTGTTCACGAGGATCGTGCCGTTTGAGAGGCCGCTCTGGACCGACGCATTGAGCGTGAAGGTGCGCGTGGAGTTTGCGTTGATGGTGACGTTCGCCCAGGTGACGACCTGGCCGTTCACGGTCGGGCTATCCGAGGCGGAGACGAAGGTCACGTTGTTCGGGAGCGTGTCGGTCAAAGTCGCGACTGCCTGGGTGTTATTCGGATTGGTCACGGTGATCTGGTAGGTGAGGGTCTCGCCGGGGTTCACGGTGCTGCGGTTATCGGTCTTGCTGAGCTGGAGCGCGCAGGTCGGACAGGAGCTGCTGCTTGAGCTCACGGAGCTCGAGACGCTCGAGGAGACGCTGGAACTCACGGAGCTGCTGACGGAGCTCGAGACGGAAGAACTCACCGAGCTGCTGACAGAGGAGTCCACGGAGCTGCTTACCGAACTGCTCGCACTGGAACTCACGGAAGAGCTTGAGCTGCTCGGACAGGTGACGGTCACATACACGTTCTGACTGATGTTGTCCGACAGATTCGGATCATGCGTCGTGCTTTGGACCAACGCGTAGTTCTGGATAACCGATCCGCAGACGAGCTGGGTCGTCACGGTGAAGGTCAGCTGGAGGTTCAGGGTCTGGCCGGGGTTCAGATTGAAGCCGCTGCAGATGACGTTGATGCCTTGCACCGCACACTGCGTGCTGGAGCTGCCCGGGACGAACGTCAGGCCGAACGGAATTTCATCCGTCACGACGACGTTCTCCGCAAGGCCGGGACCGTCATTCGTCACGTGGAGCGTGAACGAAACGGTGTTTCCCTGCTGGACAGAGGTCTGCTCCGTCGATTTCGTGATGCGGAGGTCCGCCTGGTTCGCAGCGGAACTCACGGAGCTGCTGACCGAGCTCGAGACGGAACTTGACACACTCGAGGAGACCGAAGAGCTCACGGAACTTGCGACGGAGCTCGAGCTGCTGCTTTGGCACTGCACCGTCACGAAGCTCGTAGCGGAGAAGTTATTGTTGAAGTTCGGGTCCGGCGTCGGCGACTGGACGTACGCGTAGTTCTGCAGGACAGCGCCGCAGGGGATGGATGTGGGAACGGTGAAGACCGCCGTGAACGTGCGGGTCTGTCCCGCATTGATGCTCATCGGTCCGCAGATCACGTTGCTGCCCTGGAGGCTGCACTCGGGACTGCTTCCGGCAGTCTGGAACTGGAGTCCGGCCGGGAAGGGATCCGTCACCGTGACATTCGTCGCGGTGGCGGGGCCGAGGTTTTCCACCTGCATCGTGTAGAGGACGGTCCCATTCGGCTGCACCGTCGAGACGTTCGCAACCTTCGTGATCCTCAGGTCTGCGTTCGGATTGCTGCTGACCGAGCTCGAGACAGAGGAACTCACGGAGCTTGCGACCGAGCTGGAGCTGCTACTGGCAGGACACTGAACGGTGACGAAGACCGTAGAGCTCAAGTTATTATTGAGGTCAGGATCAAACGTGCTGCTCGTGACGTACGCGTAGTTCTGGATGAGCGAGTTGCACTGCGCCTGCGCGGAGGCCGTGAAGTTGAGGGTCAGGACCTTCGGGACGTTCGGAGCGACCGTGATGTTGCCGCAGACGACATTCCCGCCTTGGACGGCGCATTCGCTGCCGCTGCCCGCGGGCTGGAAGGTCGTCCCGAACGGAATCGGGTCCGTCACGACGACGTTGCTCGCCGTGCTGGGGCCGCTGTTCTGGAGCGTGATCTGGTAGCTGATGTTGCCGCCCGGAGCGACCGTCTGCTGCTGCGTCGCCTTCACAATGTTGAGGTTCGCGGAGGGAGTGGAGCTGACGGAGCTGCTAACAGAACTCGAGACGGAGCTACTGCTTGGACACTGGACCGTGACGAAGGCCGTGGGGCTCTGGTTATTGGCGAAGACCGGGTCCGGCGTCGGCGACTGGACGTACGCGTAGTTCTGCAGGACAGCGCCGCAGGGGATGGATGTAGGAACGGTGAAGACCGCCGTGAACGTGCGGGTCTGCCCTGCATTGATGCTGATCAGTCCGCAGATCACGTTGCTGCCCTGGAGGCTGCACTCGGGACTGCTTCCGGCCGTCTGGAACTGGAGTCCCGCCGGGAACGGATCGGTCACGGTCACGTTGGTGGCCGTTGCCGGGCCGAGGTTTTCCACCTGCATCGTGTAGAGGACGGTCCCATTCGGCTGCACCGTCGAGACGTTCGCGACCTTCGTGATCCTCAGATCCGCATTCGGGTTGCTGCTGACCGAGCTCGAGACAGAGGAGCTCACCGAGGAGCTCACGGAACTGCTAATAGAGGAGGAGCTGGAGCTGGGACACAGGACCGTTACCTGGACGATGGAGCTCAAGTTGTTGCTGATGTCATCATCGAACACGTCGCTGATGACAGCGGCTTGGTCGAGGAGGGTCGCCTGACATGTTGCTTGCGCGGTCGCGTTGAAGGCGATGGTGAAGTTCTTGGTCTCATTCACGCCGAGCGTCGCCGTCGTGCAACGGATGCGGGCCTGGAGGCTCGCCGGGTTGCTGTTCACTTCGATGCATTCCGGGCTGCTCGCGCCTGCATTAAAGGCGATCATGCCGTTATTGGTCGTGAAGTCCTCCACCACGACGTTCGTCGCGGCGCTCGTGCCGAGGTTCGTGACGGCGACGGTGTAGGTCACCGTGCCGTTCGGCGCGACGGTCGTTTGATTGGCCGTTTTCTGGACGCGGAGGTTCGCGCGCGGGACGCTGCTGACCGAGCTGCTGCGAGAGCTGCTGACGGCACTGGAGACACTCGAGCTCACGGAGCTGCTGACAGAGCTCGAGACGGAAGAACTCACGGAGCTGGAGGCCGGACACTGCACGGTTGTGCGAATGTTACTGACCCAGTCGAAGAGTCCGTTCGGACCTTGGATATCGGCGTTATTCACGATGTCGCTGTTGCAGGCGAACGTCGCCGGCACTTGAAAAGCGAGCGTGATGTTCACCGTCTGGTTCGGCGTGAGGGTTCCGACCGGACAGACGACTTCATTCACATTGTTCGGGTTGATGCTGCATCCCGCGGTGCTCTGAGCGGGCAAGAATGTGAGGCCTGGCTGGAACTGATCGGCGATCACGACGTCACTCACGCCGGCCGTTCCAATATTCTTGCCGACGAGTTGGTACGTCACGATGCCGCCCGGTTGCACGGTTGCGGGTCCTGTTTTCTGAATATCGAGGACCGGCACGCCCGCCGAGCTGCTGCTGGAGGCCGGGCACAACACCGTCGCGAAGAAGTCATCCCACACGAACGGCGCATTCGTCGATTGCACATCTACTTGGTTGCGGACCTGTTGGCCGCACGGAGCGCTGGCAACCGGCATGAATTTCAGTTGGTAGAGCTTCGTTTC
>JACPYA010000016.1 GCA_016196295.1 Candidatus Peregrinibacteria bacterium
AAGGAGGCCGTTATGCGAAGCCAGATCGAAAAAAAGACAATTCATGGTTATGTCTATTGTAGGGCAGGAATATTCCTGCCCTACAATAGACATAACCATGAATTGTCTTTTTTTCGATCTGGCTTCGCATAACGGCCTCCTTGCCTGCGTCAAGGATGATGCGATGATCGCATCCAAGCTCGTGGATCATCGCTTGGACGACCATGAGCTTGTTCCTGCGGTTGAAAAATTATTGCGAGACGCGGGATGGACGTATCAGGATCTAAAACAGATTGCATGTATGGTGGGTCCGGGTGGATTCACGAGTCTGCGTGTGGCTGTAGCTTTCGCAAACACGATCGCGTGGAGTTTGAAAATTCCGAGCGGAAGAATTCATTTGAGTGATTTGTATGCCGCCCGCGTTGGGAGCGGCCGATTGCAATCGGCCGCTGCAGAATCTGATTTCGTTTGGCTTCATTCGACGAAGAAAACTGAGTTTTTTGTCCGGGGGTTCGGATCATATAAAAAGAAATGGCCGGAGCCTGTGCATATAACGCTGGAGGATCTTGTGAAAAATCTTTCAAAGGGAATTTCGATCTGTGGGGAGCTGATTCCAGAGCACAGGTCTGTCATTGCAGGAGCGGGGGTTCATGAACTCCCGCTGCAAAATGCGGAGGCCATTCTTCCGGCGTTCCTCAAAAATGTTTCGTTTGAAAATAAAACGCTGGAGCCGTGGTACGGGCGGAGCTGGTAAAAGAATGTGATGGTGGGGCAGGAATATTCCTGCCCCACGATGACTTTTTCTGCTATCCTTTGACCCTCTTTTGCACATACAGTGGATTTTCTCGGATTCCTCAACAAACTCCTCGGCGACCCGAACGAGAAAGAGCTGAAAAGGCTCTGGCCGCGTGCGCACGCCATTCGTGCGCTCTACAAAACGGAGAAGATCCAGAAATTGACGATGGACGATCTGCCGAAGAAGACCGAGGAATTTAAAAAGAGACTGGAGGGAGGCGCCACGGTGAATGACATCACCGATGAGGCATTCGCAGTCGTGCTGCGTGCCTGCGACCTCCTCATGGGCCAGACGATCAAGATCGGCCGCCAGGAATTTATCTGGAACATGGCGCCGTTCGACGTGCAGATCCTGGGCGGACTGGTGCTCCACAAGGGAAACATCTCCGAAATGAAGACGGGCGAAGGAAAGACGCTCGTGTGTACGCTCCCCGTGTACCTGAATGCATTGGAGGGCAAGGGCGTGCACGTCGTGACGGTGAATGATTACCTCGCGAAGCGCGACAGCCAGTGGATGGGTCTCCTCTATAAGGCGCTTGGTCTTTCCGTCGGCGTGATCGTCCACGGGCTCAGTGCCGAGCAGCGACGAGCGGCCTACGGCGCGGACATCACGTACGGAACGAACAACGAATTTGGGTTTGATTATCTGCGTGACAACATGGCCCTCAGCAAAAAGCGCCAGGTGCAGCGCGGTCTCCACTACGCCATCGTCGATGAAGTAGACTCCATCCTCGTCGATGAGGCCAGGACGCCTCTCATCATCAGTCAGCCGGCGGAGGAATCGACGACGAAGTACGGCCAGTACGCGATGCTCGTCTCTAACCTCGAGGAAAACAAAGATTTCAATCGGGACGAGAAGCAGCGCACGGCGGTGCTGACCGAAGAGGGGATCAAGAAGATGGAGGGGCTCCTGGGCGTCGAGAACATCTATACCGAGCGTGGCTTCGAAGAAGTGCACCACATCGAGCAGGCGCTGCGCGCGCATGCGATCTACAAGCGCGACGTCGATTACGTCGTGAAGGACGGCGAAATCATCATCGTCGATGAGTTCACCGGTCGTCTGATGCCGGGCAGGCGCTACAGCCATGGCTTGCATCAAGCGATCGAAGCGAAGGAAAAGGTCACAGTGCAGCGTGAAAGCAAAACCCTCGCGACGATCACGTTCCAAAATTATTTCCGTCTCTACAAGAAGCTCGCCGGCATGACGGGAACCGCGAAGACCGAAGAAGAGGAATTTGAATCGATCTATCGGCTGCGCACGATCGTCATCCCCACGCACCACCCGCTCATCCGGGAGGACACGTCCGATGCCATCTACAGGACCGTGAAAGCGAAGTTCATGGCCGTCGCGAAGATCGCGAAGGAAAAGTACGAGAAAGGACAGCCGGTGCTGATCGGCACGACATCCATCGAGAAATCGGAGGCACTCAGCCTGCTCCTCAATGAAGAAAAGGTGCCGCACCAAGTCTTGAATGCCAAGCAGCACGAGAAAGAAGCGGAGATCGTGGCGCAAGCGGGCCAGCGCGGCGCCATCACCATCGCGACGAACATGGCCGGACGCGGAACGGACATCAAGCTCGGCGTCGGCGTCGCGGAGCTCGGAGGGCTCGTGATCCTCGGTACCGAACGCCACGAAGCCCGCCGCATCGATAACCAGCTGCGCGGCCGCTCCGGACGTCATGGCGACCCGGGCGAAAGCCAATTCTTCGTCTCCATGGAGGACGACCTCATGCGCCTTTTCGGCGGCGATCGGCTGAAGACGATGATGGAGCGATTGAAGGTGCCGGACGACGTGCCGCTCGAAAACAACATGGTCTCGCGTGCCATCGAGAGCGCGCAGAAGAAGGTGGAAGGACGCAACTTCGACATCCGCCGACACGTGCTGCAGTACGACAACGTGATGAACAAGCACAGAGAGATCATCTACATGCGTCGCCAGAAGATTTTGGAGAAGATCGCTGAAGAAAATGGAAAATGGAAAATGGAAAGTGGAAAGTCTGGACCGCTGCATGATGAAATTGTTCTGTCTATTAAAGATGAGGCGAAGGGATTGATTGCTGCGCATGCCTCTGGAGAAGATTCCGACACGTGGAACCGCACGGAATTAAGAGAATCAATCGCCGCGCTCCATGCGGCTTTTGCCAGAGAAGTGACAGACGAAAAACTCGCGTCATTCCAAGACCGCGAGCTCCTCGCAACATTCATCGAAGACCTCCTCATACAATTCTACGAGCAGAAGTGCGCGGAGACGGACCCCGCGACGGTGGATCGTGCCGAGGCGGTCATTACGCTGCGCGCCATCGATGCCCACTGGATGGACCACATCGACGACATGTCACACCTGCGCGAACAGGTCGCGTTCTCCGGCTATGCACAGCGCGATCCGCTCATCGAATACCAAGACCAGGGCTTCCGACGCTTCCAGCAGCTCATCACGAACGTTCAATCGACCATCGTTCGCATGCTCCTCCAGGCCGACTTTGCGGAGTTCGCTCCGCGCGTAATCCAACAACTGGAAGAAGAAGAGGAAGAAGGTCTCGAGACGAACGAGGGGCAGATCGAAGCGGAGCTCACCGGCACGAGCGTCGGTTCTTCCATGGGAGGAGAGGCCCCCGTCCTTATCCGCGCAGACGGCCAGCCGCAGCAGAGACAATCTCCGCCACGCAGACAGGTGCCCGCTCAGGCGGTTCCCAAGGTCGGCAGGAACGACCCGTGCCCGTGCGGCAGCGGCAAAAAATACAAAAAGTGTCACGGTAAAGATGCTTAAGGCGCATTATGAAATCGCTGCCGCCCTGAGCTTGTCGAAGGGCGGTCCGGGAAGAAGTACAAGAAATGTCACGGAAAAAATGAGTGAACAAGAAGCTTGCGGGAAGAACGATTAGTCGTTTGATCTCATGTTCATGAATTTTTTTGCTGAGCTCGCAGCATAGCCTTTCGCAAAGCCATTCCAAATACAAAGGTCTCCGTTCCATTTGGATACTTCGTGACATCTTCGTCTTCCACAATTTCCCCCTGAGAATTCCATCCTCGTTTCTGAGTAAGCTCCGTCCCGTTTCGTGATTTTGAGGTAATAATCATTCGCTTCGATCCATCAGGATTCAGTGTCATGGCTTTCCGATGCTTTTCTCCATTCAATGTGTCGGTTATCTCTTCGTGTGTGCCATCTTCGTATTCCCTCACGATCGTTTGCTGAACGAGGTTTCGCTCGGATTGCTCCGATGGAAGATGAGTTTCTGGCGTGCTTGCTGGCATGGAAACATTCTAGTTGCTCTTATGTGCTGCACAAGAGAGAGTGGTAGAATCATTTTCTCATGCAAACCACGCCCATCGTCGGCCACAAGCTGCAGATCGAAAATCTGCTGGAAGATCTCTCTGGGAGCAATGTTTCTCATGCGTATCTCTTCGCCGGACCTCGGCACGTGGGAAAATTCACCGTGGCCAAATGGTTTGCGAAAACTCTCCTCACATCCGGTGCGAAAAATCCGGAGGCAGCGCAGGCGATCTCCGACCAAGTCGATCGGCTGATCCATCCCGATCTCTTCGTGCTCGATCAGCTCTGGATCGAAGAGCAATGCGAGGATTTCGACGTGATTGGCAAAAGCTCGAATATTCCGCAACAGCACCGGTCCAAGGCGAAGGCGAAGACCGACACGATCAGCATCGAAGACGTGCGCGTGCTGCATGAGCGCCTCTTCGAGATCGGCACGGGCACGTGGCGGTGCTGTCTCATTCGCTCCATCGAACGCATGCAGACGGAAGCGGCGAATGCGCTCCTGAAAATGCTGGAGGAGCCACCCCAGGGCGTCGTCTTCATTCTCACAACAGAATCTCCCTCGGCGGTACTCCCCACCATCCTCTCCCGCACGCGGATGCTTCGCTTCTACCATCTCTCGCGCGTCGAGCTCCTGCCCCTCGTCGAAGGACTCGAGCCGGAGGAGAGCCACTTTCTCCTGCGTCGCGCGCAGGGAGCGCCGGGGATTGTCCGGAGGCTGCGTGATGATCCCGATTTCCTCCGCGAAGAAAAACTCACGGCCGGCCAAGCTGCGGAATTTTGGAGGTCGGCGTCCCTCATGGAGCGGTTGCAGCTCTTAAAACCTCTCGCGGAGAGAGGGGAAGCCGCCGATGCATTTGTCCTGCATCTCGCGCTCGCGCTGCGGGAAGAAGACTCCGCCGAGCGGCTCCGGCTCTCGCGTTCTCTCCACGATCTCATCCGCGGACTCAAGACAAACGCGCAGAGGAAGCTCCTTGCACAACGTTTCGCACTGGAAATCGAGGGGACGAACGTCTAATGTGACTTCGTCCTCCCGCATGCGCGGGACGGGACTTCGCCGTCATTGGTCTCAGAATGGATTCACAGGACCATCTTTTGTATCGCGTAGCCGCATAAAAGCGGAGAATTCTTGGAAAGAAAACCCGGCTACGCGTGTCGCTTCGCCGAGGCAAGCTTTCGGCATCCGTCAGGGCTCTTTTTGATCTGCCGACGCTTCTCACGTTGCCTTTCCGCACGTCCGGTTGCCTTGCCACATTTTTGTCCGGCAGGTAAGCTTTTGCACCGTCCCACACGATCTGTGACCCGCCTTCGTCCCGCACTTGCGGGACTACGGACGGGCGAGAAAATGAGACGAAAGATTCCTATGACCTATATCTCGTCAAGCATGTGATATGATCCGCCTTCGCGATATGCATGTTTTTGCCTTCTTCATTGGCATCCCCTCGGCGAACCGGCGATATCGCTACGGCGGACGAGAGGATGCTATGTATGGTCCTGGCGCTCTGTATTCCATAAGCATGTGATATGATCTACCTCCTCGTCCTCCTCGGATCTCTCTTTGGCATCTGCGCGCTGATCGGCGTGCGGATGCTCCTCCGAAACCGCGCGGTGCGACGGTTTGTGCGCAGCGTGCGTCAGCGGTTTGATCTCGCCGAAGAACGCGGAGCGCTCCTCGTGGAAGAAACGGTGATCGAAAAGCCGCGCAAGAGTCCGCGCACGTCCGCCATTGAGCTCCAGCAAGTCCGGTCCCTCGTGCGCCTCGCGGAGAAAGCATTGGCGCAAAATCGCATCGAGGAAGCCGAGCGGCTCTTCATCCAAGCACTCACCATCCAGCCGCGCGCCTTCGACGTGCAGGCGCAACTCGCGAAACTCTACCTCACGACCAATCGCGAGTCGAAAGCGGAGGCGATGTACAAGGAGCTTTTGCAAAATCGCGATGATGTCTCGTTCCATAGTAACCTGGGACTCTCGTTCTACCGGCAGGCGAAGTACGTGGAAGCCTGTCATGCATACCAGGAAGCCCTGAACCGCGACCCGCAGACACCGGAACGCTCGGCGGCACTTGGCCGTGCGTGCATTGCTGCCCAACGGTTTGAAGAAGCTGCTCCGCTCTTGGAGAAGGCGACGGTGCGCCTCTCGCGCGATACGGGCCTCCTGCACCTGCTGGCCGAGAGCTACCTGCAACTCGGCCACACGGAAAAGGCGGAGGAGACGTACCGCAGGATCAATAAATTGGAGCCGTATGATGAGGAAGTAAAAGCGAAATTGCTTTCATTAGCACGAATCTGAGTTTGTGAAAGTTTATTAGGAGCGGGAGAATTACGTTGATAAGGTTTATTAGGAGTCCCAATAAACGTAACTCACCCAATCAACCTAATGAACCTTTAATATTCAATCACTTCCACTTCGACATCGCCTTGGATCTGCGCTTGGCAACTGAGCCTATCCGGGTCTGTCATGACGCCCATGTTTTCCTCGCGATCATTCCGGGGACTCAAGTTTTCCATACCTTGCTTCACTTTGCACATGCAGGTGGTGCAAAATCCGTTCCCGCCGCACGCGTGTTCCATGGGGATCCCGGCATCCAATGCGATCTGGAGGATGGTCTCGCCGTTGGGCGCTTCCACTTCCTTCACTTGGCCGTCGCTCATGTGAAAACGGATTTTGGGCATGTAGATTGGGAGGATAGCGCAGAGAACGCACCTCGTCAGCCTCAGGGTTCAATGACCACTTCTCCGTCCTCCGCCACTTTCATTTGGCAGGTTTTTGCTCTTGTTTTGCCGTCCTGGTCGTGCGGGTTGTATTGCGGCAAACCAATCACGTGCTCGATACCGGAACGAATAGTCTGCGTGCACCATGCACAGAGCCCATTCCCGCCGCATTTTGTGGGGATCTCCACTCCCGATCGCCAAGCAGCCCGCAAAATGGTTTCATCCGGCCCTATCTCCACAACAGTTTCCTCCGAGCCTCTTCCGACAAATCGCACGATTCCCATATATGAATAATGTCAATTTTTATTGACACTGTCAATTCAGAGGCCGTAAAAGTAGAATGCATTCTCATGGCTCCTCTCCTCTCCATTTCAGATCTCCACGTTTCCGTGGAAGGCACAGCCGTCGTTCACGGAGTCGATCTCACGGTGAATCCAGGCGAGATCCACGCCATCATGGGGCCGAATGGCTCTGGCAAATCGACGCTCGCAAACACGCTGATGGGGCATCCAAAATATGAAGTGACCGAAGGATCGGCGACCTTTCTGGGAAAGGATCTCCTCTCGTTGGAGCCGCACGAGCGCGCAGGCCTCGGGCTCTTCCTCGCGTTCCAGTATCCCAAGGAGATCGCGGGCGTGACGCTCCGTAGTTTTCTCTTCGCGGCGTACAAAGCACAGATGACGGCGCGTGATCCTAAGAAGAAGATCCTCTCGCCGATTAAATTCAAAAAATATCTGGAAGAGAAGATGAAAGCGCTGCATATGGATCCCGCATTCGCCGAGCGGCATGTGAACCAGGGATTCAGCGGGGGGGAGAAGAAGAAAGCGGAGGTCCTGCAGCTCTCCGTCCTCGAGCCGCGTTTGGCGCTCCTGGATGAAACCGACTCGGGGCTGGACATCGACGCATTGAAAACCGTCGCAGAAGGAGTGAATGCCATGCGTAGTCCAAAGTTTTCCGCGATTATTGTCACGCACTACGCGCGCATCCTCGACTACATCATCCCGGACCGCATTCACGTGATGGTGAAGGGGAAGATCGTGAAGAGCGGGGGGCCGGAACTCGCAAAAATATTGGAGCGCAATGGATACCGAAAATACGGCATCAGCCAATCATGAAAACACTGGACCATCATTATTTTTCGAATCAGCCTCATGAGTGCAGCGTCATTGAATTGCTCCATACTCTGAAAGACCAATATCCTGCTCTCTCTGATAAAGAACTGTGCGCAATTGCTGCAAACTTATACCGCAGTGCATACGAAGTCGGAGTACTTCTGATGAATGACCACACACGAGCCGAGACAATCAGAAAACTCGTTTTGGAGAGCATTGCAGATTTTTCAGCCCAAGAAGCGATATCCTTTTTCAATGCTTTTTATCGCGCGCTTGATCCGGCGGAGAATTTTAGGAGGGAATTTGTACAACAATGGGCTCAGCGCATCCGCAGTGTCGTTGGAGACGATACGGACAGTTGCTCTCGTTGAAGTGGCTTCACGAAGACAAAAATCCTTTACTGGCATTTCTGATATTTGACCCCTCAACCCGACAAGGGGAGTATTTTCGGTAACCTATGGTTGCCCTGGAGCAGTTACCCCATGGAGAACTTCCCGAGAGAATGACAGCCTCGGCCTGGGTGGAAGAGTTTATTTGCCGCTATGGCACCAAGCGACAGTTGCAGCCCCTTTTCGAAAGAGAGGTGCGTAGAGTTACATACGGTAACGTCGCGGATGATCAAAGAGAGCAATTCAGCGGGGGGAAGACGGGAGGTCAAATTTGGGAGTAGAGGATGCCCTGCAGAAAGATTCCTCCCACTCATCCGTCCTACACGGTAATATCTTTACCAATCCTTCCCCACTTTTTCTATGGACGAGCAAACAATTAACCTTCGGCCACCCGTGTGGCTGCCTATCGTCGTCGCGCTGATTGCCGGCGGCATGTACATGGGCGGCAAAGTGATCGAGAACCGAGATCCCACGCCGACTCTCATCAACGTGAACGGCGAAGGAAAGGTCTTCGCGGCGCCGGATATCGCGCAACTCACGTTCGGCGTGCAGACCGGACCGCAGAAAACATCCAAGGCGGCCATCCAGATGCTCGACCGCGACATGAAAGCGATCATCGCCGCCGTGAAAGAGTTGGGCGTCGAAGACAAAGACATTCGCACGCAGCAATTTTGGATGAATCCCGTGTACGATTACAACGAGGGTCGCCAGACGCTCCGTGGCTACGAGGCCAATCAGAGCTTGATGGTGAAGGTTCGCGATCTCGACAAGGTCGGTGACATCCTGACGGCTGCGGCGAATGCCGGCGCGAATCAAGTGGGGGGCGTCAGCTTCACGATCGATGACCCGGAGGAGCTCCGTGCTCAGGCGCGCCAGGAGGCGATCAATGACGCCGAGGCGAAAGCGGGGAAACTTGCCGATGAACTTGGCATGCGGCTTGGGAAACTCAAGGGATACTCCGAGGGCGGAGGGGGATATCCGCCGCCCGTGCCATACATGGCGCGAGAAATAGGCGGTGGGGTCGCTGCGGACATGGCTATGGAGGAAAAGGGACTCGCCATCCCGGAGGGTGAGCAAGAAGTCATCGTGACTGTTGCGCTGGTGTACGAATTAAAATAAGCATCATATCCTGCGTAGGGCCGAAATATTTCGGCCCTACGCTTGTTGTTATTTTTTGGATACGTACGGATTTTCCCGGATGTAAAACCGCAGGAGTCTTTTCGCCCAATGCTGCGCGTAATCCACGCCGACCCGCGGCCGCTTCACAATCGTGAAGGATTCTTTCTCGGGAGGATCGGCAATGAAGAAGCCATCACTCAGGAGGTCATGTCCGCTCATCGCTCGGGTGATCCCCATCGCGCGGCAGAGGAGCCCCGGCCCTTTCGTGCTCGATGAAATATTTTTCATGGGCTCCAGCGCGCGGATGAGCACCGCGGAGGCATGGCCATCTTCCTCCGTCACGACATTCATGCAGTCGTACATGCCGTAGATCAGGTACACGTAGGCGTGTCCCGGCGGTCCGAACATCACCTCCGTTCGCCTCGTCCGGCCCTTGGCGGAGTGCGCCGCGAGATCATGCGGGCCGAGGTAGGCCTCCGTCTCGACGATCCTGCCTATCCGCTCCTCGCCCTTCACCCGGTGCACCAAGTACTTCCCGAGGAGCTCTTTTGCGACGATCTGCGTGTCTCTGTCGTAAAATTTCCTGGGCAACGGCTTCATGGGGGCAGTATACGGATTTCGCGGCACGCCGTTCTTGATTGGGCCGGAAAAGGGCGTACGTTTTTCCCATGCAATCTCGAGCAGAGCATCTGCATGAGGAGCAGACTGCGCCACGCAGGTATGCAGATCAGATGAGAAAGTTCTGTGAGAACTTTTCACGTCGGGTTCCTGACATGCGTGAAGATGATTTTTCCCGTTTTTGGGCTTTTTGTCTGCGAAAAATCTCTTCGGAGATTCACGGAGACCGGGGCCCCGCCTTTGAATTGCAATTGATAGAACTGGTCACGTGCCCTGATCGATGGCTGGATGCGTACATCGACTGGTTCCAAGAAGAGCAAGCTGTGATTCGAGAGCGACTGGATCCTATTTCATCCGATTGTCTGGCTGTCCACGATTCGTACGTCACGGTTTGCAAGACGCCGTTGGCGAAGTATCCGGAAGCGCATAGAAAATCCGAAAAGCCACAATGAGCTGCGGAAAAAGGGGAATCCGATTCCTAGCAATCTTGTTTTCAGAATGAAAGAGGGTACGGTTCTCCGTATGCCTCCTGACGGGAGCAGCATCGAGCGGCGCGCCACAAGAATTTCGGTGGACCCCGAACTGGATCGATGGGTAGATGATGTCGAAAACAGATTGGAAGCGGGCTTGCGCGAGACCCGACAACTCATCGCAGAGAGAGTGATCAGGCCGTTTCTACAACTTCATCCTCGGAGGCATAGGAATTTTGTCATCAAACATGCAAGAGACCGCATCGATCAATTGCTGCACATGGAACTTCCGGCATTTCAGGCATATTTCAGCGAGACCGTCGCTCTGCATGAAAAATCCACAGGGAGGGAAAATTCAAGAGAACAAATCCCGTTTCCAGTGCTCCAAACACCTTCTTCATTTCCTTCGCGACAGGCCGCCGAAATTGGTACACGATCATATGCCCGCCTGCTCGGAGAGATCGGTACGTTTGCTCGACAATGGCTGACCGCAGCTTTTCAGAAAAATACGAGAACGGAATCCCC
>JACPYA010000001.1 GCA_016196295.1 Candidatus Peregrinibacteria bacterium
CCAGGTGGTACTCCAGCCTGTAGAGGTGATGCTCTGCTCGGTTCAACTCCATGCAATGGACAGTTTAGCGCCCTGCGGGCGCCGCACTATCCATCGCGGGGGCAGAGCCCCCGCGGTTTCCGCTGCGCTTTCTAACAAGCTGCTCAGAGCTTCTTCACCGTTTGCTCCTTCCCCTCATCCCGGACTTCATACCCGAGCGTTCGGATCTCATCGCGGAGCCGGTCCGAGGCCGCAAAGTCTTTTTTCGCCCGCGCGGCCTTTCTTTGCTCCAACAGCTCCATGACCGTTCCCGGGATGGACCCCGCGCTCTCTGGCTCGAAGCAGCCAAACGTTTCGCGCACCAAGGACAAAAATGCACGGTAGGAGCCAAGTTCTTTTCCTTTGCGGGAAGCCGCCATCGCCTCAAACACAACACCCAAAGCCCCCGGCGTATTGAGATCGCTATACATCGCATACGCGAATTTTTGCTGCCATTCATCTCCTCCCCTGCCCGTCCGTAGCTCCTGGGAACCAGGAGCGAAGGCGGGTCTCCTCTTCTTCTCCTCTCGATCCTCTCCTCCTACTTCCTCCATCCACTCCATCACCCGCCGTCTCGCCTTGTGCGCATCCTCCAGCCCTTTCTTCGTAAACTTCAGCTGTGTGCGATAGTGCACGGAGAGCAGATAGTAACGAAGATCGAGCGGCGAGAAACCCATCGCAAGAATGTCTGGAATAGTGAGCACATTGCCAAGACTCTTTGACATCTTCTCTGACCCCAGGTCGATGCGTCTTTTATGGAGCCACAGCCGCACGAAGGGTTTTTTGCCGCTGCATTCGCTCTGCGCGATCTCGCACTCGTGATGCGGGAAGATGTTGTCCTCGCCGCCGGTATGCAGGTCGATCTGCTCGCCGAGGAACTTGCGACTCATCGCGCTGCACTCGATGTGCCAACCTGGGAACCCCTCGCCCCACGGCGATGTCCATCGCAGAATGTGGTCGGCGTTGCTGCCGACGGTTTTCTTCCAGAGGGCGAAGTCCGCCGGATGTTTCTTCTTCTCATCCACCTCTATTCGGCTTCCAGAAGCCACATTTTCGATGGTATTGCCGGAGAGTTTTCCGTACGCCGGGAAGCTCTCGACGGAAAAATACACGCCGTCCTCGGTCTCGTACGCGTGTCCCTCCTTTAGAAGGACTTCGATGATGGCGATCATCTCGGGGATCGTCTCGGTCGCGCGCGGACGCGCGAACGGTTCTTTCATATTCAGTGCTTTTTCATCCTCGAGATACTGCGCTTCGTATTCACGCGCGATAGACATCACTTCTTCCTTAGTAAGGTCTCCGCCTCCGCCACGTCGCTCGCGAGCGACGTGGCGGGCCTGTTTTTCGATCTTGTCTTCTCCCCCATCGCGATCGGCGACGAGATGACCTACGTCCGTGATGTTTTTTACATGCTTCACCGTATAGCCACTGACCTCCAGCCATCGACGGAGGAGATCTGCCATCAAGAAGGACGAATAATTTCCGATGTGCGGTCGCCCGTAGACCGTCGGCCCGCACGTGTACATCGTCACCTCTCCTTTTTTTCGGGGGATGAACTCTTTCTCCTTCTTGGAATAGGTGTCGTACAAACGAAGAGGCATAATGAAAGAATACCTGTTCCATTGGGACCTTCCTACCATCGGAGGTGCCGATTGCAATCAGCACCTGCCGAGGACAACTGAGATGTGTCATCTGACTGG
The DNA here is from genome assembly GCA_016196295.1 of Candidatus Peregrinibacteria bacterium. Classification (GTDB taxonomy): domain Bacteria; phylum Patescibacteriota; class Gracilibacteria; order Peribacterales; family Peribacteraceae; genus JACPYA01. Next base: position 1,719 of record JACPYA010000001.1, read on the forward strand.
TTATGATCGGATATATTTGACATAATATTTTAAAGTTATATAATATTTATATTGTCTTATTGGCTTGTATTAGGGCTCTTTCAAAAATTTTATCGTGAAAAATGACCTGCTTTCTTCATGGCCCCTATGGATGGGTACATGGAAGCAGTGGTCAGTCCCCATGATAAGGAGATAGCCATGAAACGTGGCTCATCCTGTCGTTGCCGTCGCGGCTGCCGCCGCGCACGGCTCACCCGCCACTATCGTTAGCGGGGCCGGAGAGAAGAGGGACTGATTGTTTGACCCGGGGGCTCAGTGCGCCGGAACGCATTGATACCCCCCGGGTCGATCTACAAAGAACGCAGATCATTGATCGCAAAAAGAGCCCCCGCATGGTTAGCGGGGGCACTCTCCGTAGAATCGACAACCGCTCATTCGTTTTGCTGTGCAGGATCTTGCTGTCCTGAAAGATCGTTGCGTCGAATGGCTTCGTAGACTTCGCGCCGGTGAACCGGCACGTCCTTGGGGGCCTCGACCCCGAGACGAACCTTATCGCCCCGGATCTCGACCACCACGATCGTAATGTCATTATTAATGACAATACTCTCGTTTTTCTTGCGCGAGAGCACAAGCATGGGACGAACCTCCATGAAAAGGTATGCGGCCCTCTTCAGGCATGAGGGCTGCGGAGGGGAAACACTACAGATTGAGGCACATCACTATGCAGCGATCTGTAGTGTTTCCATGGTTGCCGAATATGTCACGGAGCAGTCCCTTCCAGAAGAAAGGGCACGGATAATAGTCTTTTCCATAAAAGAAAGTGCAATTTGATTGAAAAATTTTGGGATTAAGCCAAAAAGGGCCCCGGGAAACCTCGTTTCCCGGACGGAGAGCTTGAGACCGAAAAGATGTCCAAGCTCTTTTTGGAAGAGGGGTTCTTCCTCACCAGCCATCATCCATTGCGGTGAAAGATGACCGGACCCCGCAGACTACACGATCAACGACGGCCTTTTCAATGGATCGCCTCCATCGGCTCATGGTAGCCTTGAGACACCTTCCATCCTTCCATGCTCTCCCTCGCAGACATCAAAAAGCACTTGGGTTCCCACGAGAACCTCCTCACACATGTATCAAAAACGATCCCCAAGGAGAAGCTCCACCTGCCCGGACCGGGACAGATGGAGGACGTATTTTCGGCTTCGGACAGATCTAAAGACGTCATCAAGAATTTGAAAAATCTCTACGGCAACGGGCGGCTCGGCGGCACCGGGTACTTGTCGATCCTTCCCGTTGATCAGGGAATCGAACACAGCGCGGGCGCGTCATTTGCGAAAAATCCGGACTACTTCGACCCCGAACATCTCGTAGAACTCGCACTGAAAGGAGGATGCAACGCGATCGCCTCGACGGTCGGCGCGCTCGGCATCGTCGCGAAGAAGTACGCGCACAAAATTCCCTTCATCGTGAAGCTCAACCACAACGAACTGCTGACCTACCCGAATAAATTCGACCAAGTGATGTTCGGCACGGTCGATCAGGCAAAAAATATGGGCGCGGTCGCCGTCGGCGCGACCATTTATTTCGGGTCGGCGGAGTCGGGCAGACAGATCACAGAGGTGAGCCACGCATTCGAAAAAGCGCATCAGCTGGGCATGTTTACGGTACTCTGGTGTTACCTGCGAAATTCCGCGTTCAAGAAAGACAAAGACTATCACCTCGCGGCCGACCTCACCGGACAAGCCAATCACCTCGGCGTCACGCTGCAAGCGGACATCATCAAGCAGAAGCTGCCGGAGAATAACGGCGGCTACACGGTACTCAATCAAGAATCATCGTACGGAAAAACAGACAAGCGCATCTACGAAAAACTGACGAGCGACAACCCCATCGACCTCTGCCGCTACCAAGTCGCGAACTGCTACATGGGTCGCATCGGCCTTATCAATAGCGGCGGCGCCAGCGGGGAAAATGACCTGCAACAGGCGGTCATGACGGCCGTCATCAACAAGCGTGCGGGCGGCACGGGGCTCATCTCCGGACGCAAGGCCTTCCAACGATCGATGGAAGAGGGTATCGAGATTCTCAATGCGATTCAGGATGTGTATTTGTGTAAAGAAGTGATCGTGGCATAGGTTTTTGGTTTTTGGTTATTGGTTATTCGTTTGATATTTGCAGTCCCTTAATCAAAAGCAGAAGAGAACGATCAAAGAATTTAAACCAAAAACTAATAACGAGAAACTAGTAACCAGTACTAGAGACACACGCCGCTTTCGCATCCCCGCGAGCAGCGAGCCGTGCTGACGGCGTATCGGTTCTGCCGACAAGACCCTTCGCGGATGTAACAATTGCTGCCTCTGCACGTTCGCACGAGGTTCGTGCGCGCGCGGCCGTTCGCGATCGAGCGCTGCAAACAGACGTCTTCAAAGCTGAGACCGGTCACAGTCACCCGACCAGACTCTCGGATGCGCACGCCGCCATCGGAATCGCTGCACGCTGTTCCAAATCCAGATGAAGACGCCGCGGCCGAGGAAGCGGATGCCGGCGGTGCGGGACCGAATCGGATGGTCATCGTGCCGCGGCAGGTTTCCCCGAAAGGGGCGGTGGCGCCGAGGCCCTGGAACATCGCCCACTCCACGGGACACGTGTGCAGACCATTTCCAACGGGCGTGCATCCGTGATTGCGGTTCAGAGGCTGTAGCTGCAACGATGCGGTGTAGTTGAATCCCGGTCGCACGGCCGGCGTGACGGCCTGCGGGATCCACGGACCGCTGCCGATCTTCACGCGGAAGTAGTGTTGCGCGAGCGCCCATGTTGTCTGACCCGTGTTCCGCATGGTGAACATCCCCGCGACGATGCGGCCATCCGGTGAGGAGCGCTGCGAAAATGTTCCGCACGAAGCGCCATCGACGAGTGGCGGCGCAGAGGAGGAGCTCCCAAACGAGCTACGCGCATCGCCACATATTTGTTGGATCCCTGTATCTGCTCGATTGTTCACCGGGTTTGTTTCACGCGGATCCCTCGGTGATGTGTTGATTTCCGCGGTGAGAAAAACAGTGTAACGGAGATCTTTCGCTCCGCAGGAACCAGGATCATTCCCCACACGGGCCACGACAGTCATCCTGGCCTGACTATTTGGCGCAAGATCAAGCGTACAACGAAGCTTCTCGAGAGGATGCATGCTCCCCATCGGCGCAATGGTCTGACAACGAGGATCAGACACCGAGAGGAGAGCCAGTCTGCTGTCTCCATACATTGCCGCACTTGCCTGCGCGGCCGGAGAAGGTCCGTTATTACGGAAGACGAGCATGATGTTCACTGTCTCGCCCGTCCGAACGTCGAACCGTTCCGGGGCGATTTGCACACTCAAGTCATAGGCAACCCCTCCTGTCGCCTGTCCAAGAACGGGCGCATCATCCGTCAGCTGCACCGCGATGCCCGCGGCAAACACGAAGAGCGAAGCGGCAATGATCAGCGACTGTTTGTCCGGCATTGTCGCTTTTTGTAGCAGAACGAGGCTCCTCTTCAAAGTGACGCATACTGGAGAGAGGTACATTATGTCGGTTGATTGAGCCAGGTTTATTGAGTCCCCGATAAGCCCGATAGACTTAATGTATCTCATCAACCTGCTAGAGTTTCTTCATGAAGCTCCTGAGACTTCGCGGCCGAAAAATTTGTGACCACGTGCTTCGAAGAGGAAGTGTCTGGAAGGGAACGCACATGACGATCCGCTTCGTCGCAGGTCCGCCCCGTCATCCGGCGGCCGATCCAAAAAAAACCGGCATCTACCTGGGGACCGTCGCCTCCACGAAGCTCGAGAAGTCCGCCGTGAAGCGAAATCGCATGCGCAGACGCTGCCGCGAAGCATTCCGCGTGACATTGAAAGAAGTCGAGAAACCCGTCACCGCGCAGTTGTTGATTCTGCCGCGTTCGTCTAGTCTGACCTGCGCTTTCCCGGAACTTGTTTCAGATGTCCGGGCCTTTCTCTCCGTCCTTCACTGATGGCCAATCGCAGCCCCCGGCAACTCCTGGAATTCGCGCTGATTTTCGCAGCCATCTATTTCCTCAGCCAGGCGGGGCTGCGCTACTTCTTTCCGGAACAATTTGGCGGCGAGCCTCCAGCGAAGACCGTGACCCTCGCGCCCGTGGACCCGACTCTGCGGGACGGCCATCATCCCGTGCTTACGGTCCGCAATAACACGGAGAAGACACTCTCGATCGCCAATCGTTGTCCCCTGCCTCCGGTCGATATCTTCTTCAGCGAGACAGGAGACAACTTCACCGTCCTGCAACCGAGCGAAGATCCCGCGCTCCCCTGCGAGCAAGTAGACCCCGTCGCACCGGGGGAGTCCCAGACGATCGACCTCGGCCCCTGGAAGTACTCCCTGTTCTCACGTAATGGCGCCTACGAGGCGCGCTTGGCCTTGCCCCCCGGGTTTCAGCCTGCGGGGAGCGGAAGCACGCTCAGCGCCCGTTTTACGATGAAGGAGGCGGGCCCGCACGTGAAGCTCTTCCGCACATTCATTACAGAACCGTTCCTGAACTTCTTGATCTTCATCGCGTCCATCCACCCGACGCATGATCTCGGGATCGCGATCATCATCCTGACGCTCATCGTGAAACTCCTCCTCTACTTCCCGACCCAACACGCGCTGGAGGGGCAGAAGAAAATGCAACTCTTGCAACCGAAGATGGACGACCTGAAGAAACGCTACAGCGGTGACCCGCAAAAGTTGCAGTCCGAGACGATGAAGCTCTGGAAGGAGCACAAAGTGAACCCGTTTCAATCGTGCCTGCCTATGCTCGTGCAGTTCCCGGTCCTCATCGGACTCTTCTACGTCATCCGCGACGGGTCGGTCTTGAATCTCTCGAGGCATTTGATCTACCCCATGTACCAGCACCTCGACTGGTCCTTCGATACGCACTTCCTCGGGCTCGATCTTCTGAAACCAAACTGGGTGATCATGCCGGCCGCGCTCATGATCATGCAATTCATCCAGATGAAACTGTCGTTCGCGATCAGCGACCGCAAGAAGGCGAAGGAGAAATCGCAGGAGTCGATCGTGGAGGTTGCGAAGGAAGGCGTCAAGGACCCGGTGTCCGCGACGAAGATGCAGCAGAACATGATGCTCTACGGCCTCCCGTTCATGATCGGCTTCTTCGCCTTCCAATTTCCGGCGGCGGTCGCGCTCTACTGGGGCGTTTCGACGCTCTTTGCGATCGGGCAGCAGATTATTGTCAATCGAGAACATATCAGGCCATGAGTCATCATTCATGACGCGAATGAGACCAACGAAACCAAGGAGACCAGTGAGACCAACGATAGGGTCCAGGATACATGAAGTTCCTTGGTTTCATTGGTCTCATCGGTCTCCCTGCCTGCCGGCAGGCAGGCTTGGTCTCCTCTCAGTTTTGTCTTATCCTGCAGCCATGCCGAAGCTCTCCCCCGCCCAAGTCCGCCACATCGCCAAGCTCGCCCGGCTTCGCCTGAGCGACAGCGAGGTGGATACATTCGCGACCGAGCTCACGGCGATCCTCGGCTACATCGATCAGCTGTCCACAGTCGATACGAAGGGAGTGGAAGCAACGGAAAATGTGACGGGACAGGCAAACAGTTTCCGCGAGGATGAGATCCGCACGGATAACCCGACGCGTGAAGAACTCCTTTCGACGAGCCCGCTGCCCATCCGCGAAGATCAGATCCAAACCCCGTCCGCACACGGATGATGTTCTACTGAAATACTACAACGACACGATGAAACCTTCCACGCTCACCATCGCGCACGCACACAATGCTCTTCGGGAGAAAAAAATCTCCGCCGAGGAGCTGACGCGCTCGTGCATCGAGCGGATCGAAGCGGTGGATAAATCGCTGAATGCCGTCGTGTATCGAAATTTTCAGGAAGCCCTGGCCGAAGCGAAAAAAATCGACGCGGCAGGAGACTTCAAGAACCCGCTTGCGGGCATCCCCTACCTCGCGAAGGACGTCTACTGCGAGAAGGGCGTGCCGACGACGGCATGCAGCAACATCCTGCGAGACAAGGACTATCGCCCGCCCTACGACTCGACGACGACGAAGAGGCTCAAGTCCGCGGGAGCGATCACCCTGGGCAAAGCGAACACCGATGAATTCACGATGGGCGCCTCCACCGAGACCTCGTGCTACGGCGTCACGAGAAACCCCTGGGACACCTCGCGCGTCGCGGGAGGCTCCAGCGGCGGCTCCGGCGCGGCAGTCGCCGCAGACGAGTGTCTGTTTGCAACCGGCACCGACACGGGAGGCTCCATCCGCCAGCCTGCAGGCTTCTGCAACTGCGTGGGCCTGCGGGTGACGTACGGCCGCACGAGCAGGTACGGCGCCATGAGCATGGCGAGTTCTCTCGACACCACCGGCCCGCTCGCGAAGACCGTGGAAGACACGGCGATCATCCTCCAGGCACTTGCGGGCAAAGACCCGCTTGATGGCACAACGGCCGATGTTCCGGTGCCGGATTACACGGCCGCGCTCACCGGCGAGGTGAAGGGCCTCACCATCGGCATCCCGAAGGAATATTTCGTCGAGGGCATGAACCAGGAAGTGGAGGGCGCCGTGCGCGAGGCAGTCAAAGTCCTGGAGTCCCTGGGCGCGAAGGTGCAGGAGATCTCGCTGCCGTACTCGCCGTTCGCGACGCCGGCGTACTACATCCTCTGCCCGTGCGAAGTAAGCTCCAACATGGCGCGCTATGACGGCATCCGTTTCGGACACACCCCGCACCGGAGGGGAGCGACTGGTGCGGGGCAGGCCGTGAACGATATGACTTTGCTCGAATATTACGAGCGCGTCCGCAGCGAAGGCTTCGGCCCCGAGGTGAAGCGCCGCATCATGATCGGCACCTACGCGCTCTCCGCCGGCTACTACGACGCGTATTACCGCCAAGCGCAGAAGGTGCGCACGCTCATCAAGCAGGACTTCGACAAGGCATTCAAAGACGTCGATGTCATCCTCTCACCCGTCTCCCCGACCCCCGCGTTCAAAGTCGGCGCGCATGCGGATGACCCGGTCGCGATGTACCTCGAAGATATTTTCTTGGATGGACAGGTGATGTCCGGCATTCCGGCGATCTCCGTGCCGTGCGGGTTTTCAAGGGCGCAGGCAGGAACGCCTGCGTTGCCAATCGGGCTCCAGATCATGGGAAAACAATGGGATGAACCAATGGTTTTGCGTGTTGCCGACGCATATCAGAGGGCGACTGATTGGCATACGAAAAAACCCCGGCTCTAATGGGACGCAGCTTGCCCCGCACATGAGCGCAGCGAATGGTGCGGGGTGGGGAGAACCCGTCGTAATCCAAGTTGCCCACGCGTATGAACAGGCAACGGAATGGCACACGAAAAAACCGAAGATTTGATTTTTGATGATGACCCGCGGGCAGGTATGCATGAGATATGGCTTATGACCCGCGGGCAGGTATGCCCGCTTTGGTTTGGCGCAAAAACGAGCGCGGGGATACTCCCCGCGCGTCATGTTTAGCTCATTCATCCATCATGGGTGATGCATTGGGACATCAAGAGGCCATCTGCCGCACGCCGAACCCCAGAGATAATCCTCCGGATGCTCAACAATGTGTGCACTCACCGGATTCTTTGCAATATATTTTTCAAAGGACGCATGGGTCGAAATGATTTTTACATGAAATCTTGCCTGCCAAATGGAGCCTAAACCTAGACTGTGGCTGACACCCATCTTGAAGCGATTCATGATTGTGGAAATGGATCTTTGTGCGGGCACTTTAATCAGAAAATGACAGTGATCGGGCATAATGACAAAGCTGTATAGAAAAAATGGATGAAGTTTCTTTACACGATAGAGCACTTCAATTGCCTCGCGCGCGTAAGCGGGATCTGAAAAAATTTTTCGACGATTCGCGACGTTCGTCGTTACAAACATAAGAACCTTATTTTTGATACGGCGTCTCTGGGTCATATAGAAGATTGGCATGCCCGCTCTCGATTTCTGAAATATGGGGCGTCGCCGTGCAATGCGACGCCCCACGTTCGTTACGCAACGACTGCCTCTTCGGAGACGGCCTTCTCGATCTCCGGTGCGCCTTTCTTCGCGCCGAGCAACACGAGGTTCTCCACGACGATCTCCGTGCGACGGTGCTTCGTGCCCTCCGGTTTTTCCCAGGCATCCGTCTTCAGGTGGCCTTGCACGTAGACGGGCTTTCCCTTTTTCAGGTACTTGCCGCACACGTCGCCCAGCTTTCCGAAGGCGACGAGATTGTGGAACTCCGCCTGGCTTTTCTTGGCGCCTTTCGCGTCTTTCCAGAAGCGATTGGTCGCGACGCCGAAGGTGCAGACGGCCCTGCCTTCGGGCGTAGATTTCACCTCGGGGTTGTGTGTCACATTCCCGAGGAGCGTAACGGTATTCACCGATTTCATAGAGAAATGGGGGAAGGAAAATAAGATGGCCTCACCGTACAAGCTGGGGAACCGTCCGAGAGGAGCCTCACATGCACGTTAAAAAAACTGTACAGACCTATTGGCTTAGGGAAGCCATGAAATTAGTTCTGCAGGACAAAAGAACCGGTACCGTACATGCCCCTGGAGGCTTAGATGCGATTGTCAGCAACTCCCCCTCCTGGTACCCTTATCCTAGTAGGACGTGACAACTTTTTTGGGGAAATCCCCTTCCCAAAAATTTTCTCTCACAATCGTGGAGCTGTATCCGCCCAGGCGGATGATTGAGCTCCGAAGATCATTCTCCTCTCTGGAGCTGTAGCTCAGCTGGTTAGAGCGCTTCCCTGTCACGGAAGAGGTCGCGGGTTCGAGTCCCGTCAGC
>JACPYA010000017.1 GCA_016196295.1 Candidatus Peregrinibacteria bacterium
AAGGCCCCTACGTCGACCCAAAGCTCATGGCGAAAGTCATGAAGATGATCGAGAAGAGCGAAAAGAAGATCGTCAAGACCTGGGCCAGAGACTGCGACATCCCGCCGGAGTTCGTGGGATTCACCTTCGCGGTCCACAACGGCAAAGAATTCGTTCCCGTGTACGTCACGGAGCAAATGGTGGGGCACAAACTGGGAGAGTTCTCCTGGACCACGAAGTTCAAGGGTCACGGCGGCAAAGCCGCGACCACGGTCGCTCCCGTCGCCGGTGCCGCGCCGGCTCCCGGTGCCGCTGCCCCCGCTCCCGCTGCCAAATAATCCATGAAAGCTTCCGTCCACTCCATTCGGCTCGCTCCCAAGAAGGCCAACCTCATCGCCAAGATGGTCCGAGGAATGTCCGTGCCGGACGCCATGGAGGCGCTGCGTCGCACGCACAAGAAAGGCGCTCGAGTCATCGAGCAGTTGCTGCGCTCCGCGATCGCCAATACCTCCCACAACGACAAGCAAGATCCGCAGACGATGGTGGTGAAGACGATCATCGTAAACCAAGGAACGGCGTTCCATCGCGGCGTGCCGATGGCGCGTGGACGCGTGAGGCCGATGCGGAAGTTCTTGAGTCACATTGATCTCACATTGGGGTTCCCTGATTTGGAAACCAAGGAAACCAAAGTGACCAAGGATGCTCCAAAGAAAGCAACCAAGAAACCTGCCGCAAAGAAATCTTCTTCCTCTTCCACATAATATGGGCCAGAAAGTGAACCCCAACGGCTTCCGTCTCGGCGTCACGCACACGTGGCCGTCTACGTGGTTTGCGCGCGGCAAGCGTTTCCGCGATCTCTTCATCCAGGACGTGCAGATCAAAAAATACATCAGGGAAAAGATGAAAGATGCCGGCATCAGCCAGCTCGACATCGACCGGGGCAAGAAAGTGACCGTCACGATCCACACGAGCAAGCCGGGCGTCATCATCGGCAAGCAAGGCGCCGCCATCGAAGAGCTTCGCAAAGATCTGGAACGCAGGTTCGGCGGGTCGTTCCAAGTGGAGATCCAAGAGATCCGCAGCCCCGACGCCGACGCCGAGGTGATCGCAGAGACCATCCAAGGGCAGATCCAGCGTCGCATGCCGTACCGCAGAGCCGTGAAGATGGCCGTCGAAAAGGCGATGCAGGCCGGCGCGGTGGGAGTGAAAGTCACGGTCTCCGGGCGCTTGAACGGCGCGGAGATCGCCCGTGATGATCTCTTCAAAGAGGGGAACGTTCCCTTGCAGACCCTGCGTGCGAACATCCAGTACGCCAAGCGCCACGCCATCACCAAGTTCGGCACGATCGGCGTGCAGGTGTGGGTCTACAAAGGAATGGTCTTCAAGAAAGTCCAACAGATGCAGAGCGCGGCCACTATTACTTCCCTTGATAAATGAATTCTCCTTTTTCCAGCTTCCGGCATGTTACATTGCTAAATTGCTACATTGTTTGCAGGCGAATAAAAGAACAATGTGAAACGCTCAGTGCATCGCTTTGCGAACAATTTAACAATGTAACAATTTAACAATTTTTTCTCTTACCATGCTCGAGCCTAAAAAATTAAAGTATCGGAAGCACCACCGTCGCCGGGGAAACTTCGCCGGGGTCGCGCAGCGCGGTGCCGAGCTCGCGTACGGGTCCATCGGGCTGAAGTCGCAGGAGATCTGCGAGCTCACGGCGAGACAACTGGAGGCCGCGCGCCGCGCGATGACGCACAGCGTGCAACGCGGAGGAAAGATCTGGATCCGCGTATTCCCGCACACCCCCGTCACGAAGAAAGCCGCCGAAGTGCCGATGGGAGCGGGCAAAGGATCCGTGGAGTACTACGCGCTCGTCGTCCGCCCCGGCACCATGATCTTCGAGCTCGATGGTCTGCCGGAGCCGGCCGCTCGCGAGGCGCTTCGTCTCGCCGCGCACAAGCTTCCCTTCAAGTCCAAAATTGTCGTTCGTCATTCCGCCCGTTAAATGTCTGCCTCCGTCACCACCAAAGAGCTGCGCAATTCTCAGGTCACCGATCTCGAGCGTGACGTGCGTGCACAGCAGTCGCTCGTTGCGAAACTGCGCATGGGTATCAAGCTCCAGAAGGAGAAGGACAGCGCGAAGTACAAGCGAGAGAAGAAGACGCTCGCGCGGATGATGACGGTGCTCACGGAGAAGAGGGAAACGACGACAAAGAGTACAAAGACGACAAAGAAAGAATCCTCCTTGTCTTCCTCGTCGTCCTTGTCCTCCCCTCCTAAAAAGTCTAAAATTTCCGCTCCCAGATCATGAGAACGAAAAAGGGCACTATCACATCGGCCAAAATGCAAAACACGGTGACGGTCACCGTGCACCGCTCGCTGGTCCACCCGCTGTACCAGAAGCGCTACCGCATGAGCAAAAAGTTCCTCGCGGACACGAACGGTCATGACCTGGGTGTCGGCGACGAGGTGGTCATCACGGAGTGCCGTCCGCTCAGCAAGCGCAAGAACTTCCGCGTGACGGAAATCTTGAAGCGCGCGCCGCGCGTGAGCGAACTCGTGGAAGAGGCCGGTCTCGCCGGTGCGATGATCCGCGAGAAGCACGGCCCCCCCGAAAAGAAGAAGACGACGAAGAACGATTCCTCCTCCGACCAATGATCCAGCAGCAAACCATGCTCAACGTGGCCGATAACACGGGTGCCAAACGCGTGATGTGCATCCGCGTGCTCGGGGGCACGCGCCGTCGCTACGCGCATATCGGCGATGTGATCGTCGTCGCGGTGAAGGAGGCGTCGCCCCGCGGCACCGTCCGCAAGAAGACCGTGGAGCGCGCGGTGGTGGTCCGCGTTCGCGCGGCTACGCGCCGCAAGGACGGCAGCACCATCCGCTTCGATGACGATGCCTGCGTGATCATCCAGAAAGACGGGCTCCCGAAGGGAACCCGCGTCTTCGGACCGGTCGCGCGCGAGCTGCGTGTGAAAGGCTATCAGAAGATTATTTCTCAAGCTCCGGATGTCCTCTGAAATTTTTCTTGCATCGGGGAGTTTATTAGGGCGATTAGGTTTGTTAGGTTTATTGAGAGCCAAACCCAATCAACCTAATAATCCCAACTCACGTAATCAACCTACACCATGAAGCTGCATACAGGGGACACCGTCCTCATCATCAGCGGCAAAGACAAGGGCAAGGCCGGCACGATCATGCGCGTGATGTCTTCGGACGGACGCGTCGTCGTCACGGGCATCAACATGCGCACCCGCCACTTCAAAAAGACGTCGCAGCAAGCCGGCCGCAAGATCCAGTACGAAGCGAGCATTGCCGCCAGCAACGTCATGCTGGTCGATCCGAAAACCAAGAAGCCGACGCGCATCGGGTATAAAGTCGATGATAAGGGGAACAAGAAGCGCATCGCGAAGCTGAGCGGGGAAGTCGTCGTAAAGGGGAAGGCTCCGAAAGCGGCGAAGACCAAGGCCGCCGACCCCGCTTCGCAAGAGCTTCGCAGGGCAGGGCAGAAACAAGAAGAGGTGAAGAAAGTGACAAAGGCGGAGAAAGAAGCCGAGAAGGCGGACAAGTCGCCGAAGGCGCATCCGTTCTGGAAGCGCATGGGCTTCGGGGCCGCGGCGATGGAGGAGGCGGAGACCCCCGAGCTTCCGAAGAGCCAAAAAGATCAGTCGATTCCTTCCCAAGAGATCCACGTCCGCTCGGCTGGAAGGGGTTCTTAAATTCTATGATGTTCGATTTTTCCACTACCGGCTTCGTCTCGCGGAAATTCGAAATTCGAAATTCGAAATTCGAAACGAATTTGAAGTCCCAAAATTTAAATATTGAAATTTCAAAGTTAAATATTGTTTCGCACTTCGTACTTGGTTCTTCGAATTTCTTTTAAGTCATGCCCAAAAAAGCATCCCCATCGGCGTACTCGGCTCTCCACGATCGTCTTCGCGGCCCCATCGCGAAAGCGCTCCAGGAGAAACTGAAAATCGAGAACATCCACGCCGTTCCGCGCGTCGAGAAAGTGATCGTGAACGTCGGCATCAACCGCAGCAAAATGGAAGGCAAGGAAATCCAGGAGTACATCGTGGAAACCCTCAAGCGGATCACGGGCCAGAAGCCGGTGCTGCGCGCGACGCGCAAGGCGATCTCGAACTTCAAGACCCGCGAAGGGCTCATCGTCGGCGCGATGGTGACGCTGCGCGGCCGTAGGATGGAAGAATTTTTGGACCGGCTCCTGAGCTTCGTCCTCCCGCGCATCCGCGACTTCCGCGGACTTCCCAGCAAGCTGGACGGCCGCGGCAACTACGCCATCGGCCTGCGAGACCACACGATCTTCCCGGAGGTTCCGCCGGTCGAGTCGGGGAAAATCTTCGGCATGCAGATCCAGATCACGACGACGGCGGGCAGCGACGCCGCGGGCACCGTGCTCCTCAAGGAGATGGGCATGCCTTTCATGCCGGAACGCAAGAAGACAGCTTCCGTCCCCGGAGCTCCTCGCGAGCATCATGCGAAGGGCTCCGCGTCTCTCGAAAAGCTGGAGAAAAAAGAGGAGCCCAAGGTTGATTCCGCCGCTTCTCCAAGCGATACTAAGCCGTCCAAACCCTGACTTTGCGCGACCGCGGCCAAGAATGGCCGCTCTTGGTTGCTTTCCTATCCCTAGCCCTAACCCAAGCCCTAAAACATGGCCCGTCTCGCTCTCCGCCTCAAGCAAGAACGTCAGCTCCAGGAATACCTGGCAGACAAGCAGGCTGGCCGGAAGCCGAAGTTCCCGACGCGCATCTACCGCCGTTGCAAGCTCTGCGGCCGCCAGCACGGTTTCATGCGATTCTTCGGCATCTGCCGCATCTGCTTCAGGGAATTGGCTACGAATGGGGAAATTCCAGGAGTTACGAAGTCCTCATGGTAAGTTATTGGTTTTTAGTTATTAGTTTTTAGTTTCTCTCCATTATGCTCATCACTCTCATTGCTCCATAATCAGTAACCAATAACGAGTAACGAGTAACGAATCTGCGACCATCCCACCCTCAATCCATTCAGCATCCATGTCCACCTATGTAACTGACCCCATCGGCGATCTCCTCACACGGATGCGAAACGCCCAAAAGGCAGGCCGCACGATGTGCACGGCTCCGTGGTCCGGCATCAAGCAAGAGCTCTGCGAGCTCCTGAAGAAAGAAGGATGGATCGCGGATATTGCCGTGACCGGCGAGAAGCCCCACCAGGAGATCGAAGTGACCTTCACGACCGAGAGGCCGTCTCTCACGTTGAAGCGCCAGAGCAAGCCGGGACGCCGCATCTACAAAGGTGCCACTGAGCTCATGCCGGTGCTGCGCGGGTTCGGCATCGCGGTGCTCACGACCAGCCAAGGTCTCATGACCGACAAAGAAGCGAAAAAGAAGAAAATCGGGGGAGAAGTACTTTGTACTATTTATTGATTATGAAAGAATTCGTCTCTGCCATCGACTCGGTTGAGAAAAGTGCCAAGGGCCAAGGTCCAAGGGCCAAGTTACTTGGCACTCTGCACTTCCCTGCCCGTCCGGCAGGCGGGGAACTTGGAACTTCAATCATGTGTTCAAATTCTCCCTCCCGCTAATGTCTCGTATTGGAAAGAAACCCGTGGCCCTTCCCTCCGGAGTGACGGTGACCGTCTCGGGCTCCTCCGTTGTGGTGAAAGGACCGAAGGGGGAGATGGAGTACCAAACGCTCCCGGAGGTATCGGTGAAGGCCGATGGATCGACCGTGCAAGTCGATCGCAAAGATGATTCCATGGCCGCGCGCGCGCGCCACGGCCTCACGCGCATGCTCATCCAGAACATGGCGACCGGCGTCAGCACGGGGTACGAGAAGCAACTCGAGATCATCGGCGTCGGCTACAAGGCGCAGGTGAAAGGAAAGATCCTCGTCTTGAATCTCGGGCACAGCCACCCCATCAATTTCTCGATCCCGGAAGGAATCGAAATCGTGCCGAACGAGAAGAACAAGAACATCATCGCCATTCGCGGCATCAGCAAGCAGCTTGTCGGACAGGTCTCCTCGGACATCCGCGGACTTCGTCCACCGGAGCCCTACAAGGGCAAAGGCGTTCGCTACGTCGGCGAACACGTTCGCCGCAAGGCCGGCAAAGCCGCTGTCGCCAAAGCTGCGTAAAGTTTTTAGTTATTGGTTATTAGTTTTTAGTTTCTCCGCTATTCTCCACTCCCCATCATTCCACTTACTTCCACCAGTAACTAAAAACTAGTAACTAATAACGTATCTCCGACCATTCCATGTCCAATCAGAAGTCCCTCCATCGTCAAGCTAGAAAGCGTCGCATCCGCGCCAAAGTTCGCGGCACGTCCGCGCGCCCGCGCATGTCTGTGCATAAGTCTCTGCGTGTCCTGAGCGTGCAGATCATCGATGACACGGCGGGGAAGACCCTTGCTGCCGCGAGCACGAAGGAAGCCAAGGTGAAGCTCACGAAAGACGGCGCCAAGAAGCTCGGCACGCTCATCGCGAAGAAAGCGAAAGACGCGAAGATCTCCGCCGTCGTCTTCGACCGCAATGCTTATAAGTACCACGGCCGCATTCAGGCCTTGGCCGACGCCGCCCGGGAAGGCGGACTCCAATTCTGATCATGAATCTTAAGGTTTCAATTCCGGTAACGCCTGTGCTGCTCAACCATGTCGCCGAGCAGGTCCATCGCGCGTCGCTCGTGAATACGAAACATCCTTTCTTTGGTTCAACTCATGCTGAGATTTTTGATCTGTTGAATGAAGGCGTGGAGCTATCGCTCGACCAATTTGTTTCGGATGGGCCATCATCGATTCATTATGAAATTCCTCTGGGGAGAGGACACACTTGGACAGGATGGTGCGACATTGACGATGATGCTGCACATCGACTGCGAGCCTTTGTAAACCCTCAAGAAGATTCTCCCGTTTCCTCTCTATGAACGCCAAAACTTCTCGTCCCGACCCTTCGACTTCGCTCCCTTCGGCTCCGCTCAGGGTCTAGTATTCTTCTTTTCTTCTCTATCCCCTGAAATTTTCTATGGCTAAAACTTCTAGACCCGATCGTAAGCGTGGTGACCGCGGCCGCCGCCGTGAACCCTCTGAGTTCGCGGAGCAGACGCTCTCCGTCGATCGCGTCACGCGCGTCGTGAAGGGGGGACGCCGCATGCGTTTCCGTGCGATCGTCGTGATCGGCAACCGCAAGGGGAAAGTCGGTCTCGGCACGGGCAAGGCCGCGGAAGTGCAGGCCGCGGTGCGCAAGGCGACCTCGGCCGCGAAGCGCGCGATGATCCGCATCCCGCTCGTGAAAGGGACGATCCCGCACCAGGTTGAGCGCAAATTTAAAGCTGCGCGCGTCCGCTTGATCCCAGCCGTCGATGGAACGGGCATCATCGCAGGAGGGGCGCTGCGTGTGATCTTGGATCATGCCGGCGTGAAGAACGTGCTTTCCAAGCGCTACGGAACCCGCAACAAGCTCGTGAACGCCCAAGCGACGATGCTGGCGCTCGAGATGCTTCGCTTTACCGGCAAAGAAACGCTGGAAGAGGAACCGAAGAAGGCGGTTGCTCCCGAGGAGGACCCCACGCGCGGTATCGGTGTGAAGCAGGTGAGCAAGAGTGATGTGTCGCGGGAGGGGACGTTGAAGGGGAAGTGAGCATGAATATGGAATGTTGAATATTGAATGTTGGAATTTCCCAATATTCTCCATTCAATATTCAACATTCAATCGCTACAATGATTGGTATGCGGAAGCCGGCTCTTGTGATCATTGCTCAGACGGGATACCAAGATATCGAGCTTGAGGGAACTCGAAAGGGCCTCTTTGGTGCGGGCTTTGACGTTGTTCTCGCAAGCAAGGCCATAGGCCCGTGCAGAGGAAAACTTGGCGGTACGGAGCAGGCGAGTATTGCGATGAAAGATGTGAATGTCTCGGATTACGATCGCATCGCGTTCATCGGCGGGCCCGGGGCGGGAGCCTTGAAAGATGATTCCAATGCGCTGCGCATCGCGCGTGAAACGGTCGCAGCGAAGATTCCTCTTGGCGCCATCTGCATCGCACCGACGATCCTCGCCGCTGCCGGAGTCCTGAAAGGAAAGAAAGCGACCGTGTGGGACAGCGGGCCTGCCCACCGATCCGTCTCGGCGCGGCCGAGCCGCGACGGAAGCCTTGGCGAAGGTGGGGGAGAGCAGATCGAGTTTTTGAAACAGAAAGGCGCCGATTACTCCGGCGAAGCCGTGACGCGCGATGGGCTGATCGTCACGGGCAATGGGCCGAAGGCGGCGGAGGAGTTTGGAAGAACATTCGCAGCAATAGCTGCGGAATAAATTCCGCATTGTCCGGCCGTTAAACGGCGGCTTAAGCCGCCGGTTAATGTACGAGTACCGTGCGAATTTATTCGCATGGGTGCTGTACAATATATCTATGGAGAAGATGAGAAAATCCGACGCCGAGTGGCGAGCGCAGCTGACCGAGGCCGAGTACGGCGTTACGCGGCACAAGGGCACGGAGCCGCCGCACAGTGGCGCTCTCTTGAACGAAAAACGGGAGGGCACCTTCCTGTGTGTCTGTTGTGGGAACCCGCTTTTCTCGAGCGAGACGAAGTACGAGTCTGGCACAGGGTGGCCGAGTTTCTATGATGTGATCGATTCCGATCGAGTGAGGTTAGAGAGTGACCACAAACTGATCATGCCGCGCACAGAAGTTCTGTGTGCGAAGTGCGATGCACACCTCGGACACGTCTTTTCAGACGGTCCGCGACCGACGGGACAAAGATACTGTATGAATTCTGTGGCATTAAAATTCAAACCGACGAAACCGCGGGTCGAAGACCCGCTTTTATGAATTCCATCGCGCTCCGGTTTCAGCCGAAGAAATAATCATTTCGGTCGTCCCTCGTCATCGACCTCATAGACATCGCCGAGCTCGATAATTCCTGAGTCGATTTCATTCTGAGGAAGAGAGACAGCCGGAGCCTGCATGTATTCATCTGTGGCGGAATCATTTTCCGGTAAAGGATTTACCGCATTCACAAATCCAACAACATCCTCAAAGTTATTGCGAATGAGCTCCTGCATGGCACTTACATCGACGGTATCGGGAATCACCACGGAAATTTGTCTAGCGTTCAGCGCACTTGGGTCCGCTTCGGGAACGAGTCTTTTGATTTCATCCGCATTGCCACTGAGCTTGGGTTTCGCAGCTCCCCCCGTCGAGTCACCGAAGAAATCTGATTGATCGAGGAGGACGAGGAACTGTGCCATCGCCTTCATAGTAGGACGAAGCCTCCATCATGCAAGAAAAATCAATTCTCCCTGACTCCTCCGAAGTGCTGCACCCAGAAGCCGTTCTCGAAGCCGATGCCGAGGTCCGTGAAGTCCGGGTGGAGCATCGCTTTTCTGTGCTCCGGCGAGTCCCACCACGCTTGGATCACTTCCTCCGCGGTCTTCTGTCCGCGCGCGATGTTTTCCCCGAGCACGTACGTCTGCGCGCAGAAACATTGGCTGAGGAAGAACGGATCGTAGTAGCCCGAGCCTTCGATACGTTGCCTAAATGTGAGCCCCTCCGGTGATACGTGCGCGAAGAAATTTTTCCGTGACATGAGCGCGGCATACTGCTGCGCGGAGCGGTGCAGACTCTCGTTCGCGGAGAGCGGCGGCAGCTTCGCGGCAGCTCGCTTGGCATTCACGCGTGTGAGCATCTCCGTCCTCATCTTCGCGAGTTGCGAACTTGCGATCAGTTCCCTGAAGAAGGTATTCGGAGACGTGAAAGTCTTTGCGGAGCTGCTGCTTCCTTGGCGCGAGCGGACTTTCTGATAGGCGAGAGGCGTTTGCACCATGGTGATCTCTTCCTCAAAGTGCGAGATCGTCAGGTACGGAGTCGCCTTCGAGAGGAGGAGTCTGCGGGTCTGCGCCAGCTGATCCAGTGGCGGGAAATTGTTGCCGCGTTTGTTGAAGATCTGCTGGATGGCCCGGGAAACCTCCGCGTGCGTGAGCATGCGCGCGGGGTAGAGCCGGGCGAACATCTTCTCGCCAGGGAACAGGAGAAACTCCCGCGCGATGCCGGCGTACCGGTGGTACCAGTCGTTCGGCGAGACATCGGTGTAGATGTACGGCAAATTTTCCGGAAGGCCGTACGTGTGTGCCAGCATTTTCAGAAGCTCCACGCGATTGATGGGATCATTGGGGCGGATGCGCCCGAGCGGATCTGCACGGAGGATCCCGTATCTCTCCGCATTCATCACAAATGGTTCGTACCAGGTTCCGCTCTCGATATCGATGAACCGGCTGTCATTCTTGAGCTGCGGCACCCTCGTCATGCGGCTGAGCAGGAGCGCCATTGCCGCTTCGGCGCGCGTCACATACGGCGTCACCACAGCGGCCGTGAGCGCGTGCGAGCCTTCGGTCCTGAGGGCCTCGGGCCCGACTGGAAAGAGCACGCCGAGGAGGAGCCCCGCGAGGAGTCCAAACATGAGGATTATGCGCTTTTGCCGTGGTTTATATGGGTATAGGATCAACCAGCAATTATACCATAAGTATGCTTTTACGGCAATTATCCTTTTGAGCGAAAGGAGACCAAAGAGACCAATGAAACCGATGAAACCAAAGAATCGTTAGTCTCCTTGGTTTCACTTGTTTCCTCGGTTTCCTCACTGAGATAGCCTTTACCCCAGCGATTTCTGCCACTATCATCTCGGCCCAGTCCCGCAGATGCGGGACCGGCTTCATCCTCATGTTTCACCTCCTCAAGCCCGCACCGGGATCGGTCAGAAAGCGCAAGCGCGTTGCCCGTGGCAACAGCGCCGGCGGCGGCACGACCGCGGGCCGGGGAACGAAGGGCCAGCAGGCGCGCGCCGGCAAAGGCAGGAAGTTTGGATTCGAAGGAGGACAAGTCCCGCTCATTCGCAGGCAGCCGAAGCTCGGCGGGTTTTCGAACCCGAACCGGGTCGATTACGAAGCGCTCAACGTAGACAGTTTGGAGTCGCTCCTGGAGGGTGGCACGTACTCGGTGAAGGACCTCCGCGAGAAGCGTTTGCTGAACACGAGCAAGCCCGTGAAGCTTCTGGCGCGCGGCGGCATCACGAAGAAATTCGCTCTCTCGGTGCACGCATCCAGCAAGTCCGCCAGAGCAGCGGTGGAGAAAGCAGGGGGCAGCGTGACGATCGTGAAGGACGTACGGTAATATCCACCTTATGTTCACGTACCTGAAACAACTCTGGCGCTCCAAAGACCTGCGCCGGCGCATCCTCTACACGCTGGGACTCTTGATCGTGTACCGCGTCGTCGCGCACATCGCGATCCCGGGCGCCGATCCCTTTGCCCTCCGCCAGTTCTTGGACTCCCGCAGTGCGGGAGGAGCCATCGGCATCTTCGCGGCTCTCACCGGCGGCGCGCTGGATAACTTCTCGGTCGTGCTCCTGGGTCTCTCGCCGTACATCAACGCCTCCATCATCGTGCAGCTCTGCACCGTCATCTTCCCCAAGCTCGAAGCGCTCAGCAAAGAAGGCGCGCAAGGCCAGCAGGAGCTGAACCGTTACACGCGCTGGCTCACGCTCCCGCTCTCATTCCTGCAGAGCTACGGGTTCCTCGTCCTTCTCGGGCAGGGCGGCATCAATCTCGTCGATCTGACATGGCCGGGGGTCCTCGCGCCGATGCTCTTCGTCACGGCGGGTTCCATCTTCCTCATGTGGCTCGGTGAGCTCATGACGGAGAAGGGGATCGGCAACGGCATCTCCATGATCATCTTCGCCGGCATCGTCTCCGGCATTCCCTCCACGGTCAGCGCGCTCCTCCTCGCGGGCCAAGGAAAGATGGGCGCATTCTACCTCTTTGCCATCGTCTCCGTCGCCCTCCTCGTGATCGTCGTGCTCTTCACCGATGCGCACCGCTTGCTGCCGATCACGTACGCAAACCAAGGGGCCGGCCGCGGCGTGCAAGGAAACATCCCCATCCGCCTGAACCAAGCCGGCATGATCCCCATCATCTTCGCGATCTCCCTCATCACATTCCCGGCGATTATCGGTCAATTCCTCCAGACCGCGCCACGCTTCGCGCGCGTCGTCGCGTTCATCAATACCTACATGAATTCGCAGAGTCCCAGCTGGCTCTACATCATTCTCTATTTCCTGCTCGTGCTCGGCTTCACGTACTTTTACGTCTCCGTCACGTTCAAGCCCACAGAGGTCGCGGAGACCATCCAGAAGCGCGGCGGTTTCATCCCGGGCGTGCGGCCCGGTCACCAGACGGCGCTCCTCCTCGCGCGCACCAGCAATCGCCTCAACCTCTGGGGCGGCAGCTTCCTCGGCATCGTCGCCATCATCCCGCTGCTCTTCACCAAGTACTCCACCCTCACGGCCACGGATCTCATCATCTCCGGCTCCGGTCTCATCATCATCGTGGGCGTCGTCATGGAACTGATCCGCCAGGTCAATGCGCAGATGTTGGCGCATGATTACGAAAAACTGGTTTGATTTTTTATGGGATGACCGCGGGCAAGTATGCCCTAGACCGCGGGCAAGTATGCCCTAGACCGCGGGCAAGTATGCCCTAGACCGCGGGCAAGTATGCCCGCTCTCTTCCTGAAAATGAGAGCGGCGATACGTCGCCGCGACACTTTTAAAAAATCCCTAGCCCTAGCCCAAACCCTACTTGTTCTCCATAGCCTTGGCGAAGGAGGAGCCCTACAATCCTTCCATGGATCTTGTTTTATTTGGTATTCAGGGAAGCGGCAAAGGCACCCAAGCGAGGCGCCTCGCTTCCGAATTTGGCTACGACATTTTCGAGGCGGGTGGAGAGCTGCGAAAGATTGCTGCACTTGCCCCCCGAAGCCCGAAGGGCGAAGAGGGGTCGGGAAGGGAAGATTCGAAAATACAATTGGCGAGAACCGTGAAGTCCTACATCGACCAAGGTCACTTAGTGCCGCACGAGATCATCATGCAGGTTGTGAAGGAGGCGATCGCGGCGCGGTCGCCGGACCAAAAAATTCTCTTCGACGGCATCCCGCGCGATCTGAACCAGATGAAAGATTTCAATGCGATCATGCGGGACGTCGGCCGCGATTTCCGGGCGGTGCATCTCAAATTGGATCCCGAAGAAGGCCTGAAACGGATCTTCCGGCGCGCGCAGGCGCAAGGCCGTGCCGATGATGCGAACGAGGAGATCGTGCGGCGTCGCATGCAGACCTTCGTCGAGAAGACGATGCCCGTGATCGGGCGCTACAAGAAAGAGGGGAAGGTGACCGAGATTGACGGTATGGGGACGGAGGAGAAGGTGTACGAACAGCTCAAAAAAGCGTTACAATGAATGCCTTGCAAAGAATTTTTAATTTTTAATTTATAATTTTTAAAAATTAAGAATTCCTAAATTAAAAATTTTCTGCGACAACCCCGATGTCAAAGTTCCAGATCTTCACCCCCGGCGAAATCAATTCCATGCGAAAGGCAGGGAAGATCCTGCGCGATTGCCTGTTGCACACGGCGAAATACGTGAAGCCCGGTATCACAACCCTGGAGCTCGATGCCATCGCAGAAGAGTTCATCCGTTTGCACGAAGGTGCGACGCCCGCGTTCAAGGGATATCGCAACTATCCCTTCACGCTCTGTACCTCGGTAAACGACCAGTGCGTGCACGGGCTCCCGAGCAAACGTGCTCTGAAAGACGGAGACATCGTGGCGCTCGATTGCGGCGTGATGGTCGATCGTCTCTACACAGACGCCTGCATCTCCGTTGGCGTGGGGAAGGTGGCACCAGCAACAGAGACCTTTCTTCGCGAAAGCAAAGCGGCGCTCGATCATGCCGTTGCCATCATCAAGCCCGGGGTGCGCATCGGCGACATCTCCTCCATCATCCAGACGTACGTGGAGGGCAAAGGCTACTCGTGCATGCAGGCCCTCACGGGGCATGGACTCGGCTACAGCCTCCATCAGTTTCCGGATATCCCGAACCTCGGGAAGGCCGGGACGGGCCCCGTTCTGCCCGTAAACACTGTTATTGCAGTCGAACCGATCACATCCATGGGGGAGGGGGCGATCCGCGACGAGGGTGACGGCTGGACGATCTCCACCAAGGATGGGTCTTTATCCGCACATTACGAGCACACCGTGCTCGTGACAGAGGGTGGGCATGAGATTCTTGCATGACGAATGACCGAAAGTCACAAACAACCCTCCTTCGCCCCGCACATGCGGGACGAAGGAGGGTCTTTTCGGTCATTTGGAACGTCACGCCTTGCGCACATGGCGAACCTTCGGCGCGGAAACCTTCATGATCACATCTTTGAGCGAATATCCTCCCCAAATGGTGTTCAGAACCACAAAAGGCCAGGCTTTTCCCGAAAGCGCATAGATGACAAGCAGAGCAGATCCCACGAAGTTCACGAAATCGTAGATCAAGTCATCTCCTGTCCACTTATGTCGTTGCTGCATCAGGAACGCGATCAAGATGGCTGACATGCCAACGATGCCGAGCAGAAGAAAGAGGTCCATAGGGCTTTTGGGATGAATAGTGTTAGTTTTATGTAATTATATACTATTATATATATTTTTCAACACAATTTTCCATCCTCCCAAGAATTTTGCACCCTAGCGGCTTGCCGCTGCAAAGTTTGCTCTGTAGGATCCGTCAGCTCTCTGCGCCTCCTTTCTCTGTGTCCAAGGATGTTATTGAACTCATCGGCATTGTGGAAGAATCCTTTCCCAATGCCACGTTCCGAGTTCGGATCACGAGTGAGGAAGCAAAAGATCATGAGCTTTTGTGCCATCTTGCGGGACGCATGCGGGTGCATCGCGTGCGCATTCTGCCGGGGGATCGCGTGAAAGTGGAGATGACGCCGTACGATCTCAAAAAAGGCCGCATCGTCTATCGATTTCTCCCGGTGCCGCCGGGCAGCCCGTCTTCCACTCCGTCCGGCTCTTCTGTTTCCACTCCCGGTAAGCCCTCATGAAAGTTCGTCCTTCCTGCCGCCGCATATGCCCCTACTGCCGCATTGTCATCCGCAAGCGCGTGCGCCGAGTGGTGTGTCCCCGTAACCCCAAGCACAAGCAGCGCCAAGGACGATAAGTGCAAAGTTCCAAAATGATCCGATCCATCCTCCAACCCCAACCCTAACCCTACCGTCATGCTTCGCATCTCTGGCGTCGTTCTACCGGGTAATAAAAGAATCGAGATCGCTCTCACGGCGATCAAGGGCATCGGACGCCCGCTTTCCGGCAGGATCCTGAAAGAACTCAGCATCAATTTCGACACCAAAGCAGACAAGCTCAGTGAGCCGGATCAAGCGAGGCTTCGCGCACGCGTCGAGAAAGAACTCACGGAAGGTGAGCTCGTGCGCAAGGTCTCCATGGACATCAAGCGATTGCAGGACATCGGCACGTGGAGGGGCTATCGCCACCGCAGGAAGCTCCCGGTACGCGGACAAACCAGCCGCAGAAACGCGCGCACGAAGCGCGGCAAGAAGAAGACCGGCACCTCCGGTCGCACCATGCTGACCAAGACCTAATTTTTCTACCGCACCCCGAAAGGGTGCACGTATTCCATGCCAGACGACAAGAAGCCATCGGCCCCGCACCAGTCCCCCGCAAGGGCGGGGTCCGATGCAGGGCGCGCCATCGACGAAGCCCTCGCAGGGGGAGACCCCGGGGCTCCGCCCGCGGGCGCCAAAGACAAAGGACCGCGCAAGAAAAAAGTGAAACGCACGGTGCCCAAGGCTCGCGTGTGCATCCATGCGGGCGAGAACAACACCATCGTGACGTTTACGGACTTGAACGGCGCCGTCCTCGCGGGAGCGAGCTGCGGATCCGCGGGCTTCAAAGGCACGCGCAAATCCACTCCCTACGCGGCGAAGATGGCGGCGGAGACGGCAGCAGGCAAAGCCAAGATCTACGGCATCGAGAGCGTGGTGATCGAAGTGAAAGGACTCGGGCCCGGGCGCGAGCAGGCGATCCGCGGACTGCAGGGTGCCGGCCTCAACCTCGACGCGATCATCGATACGACTCCCATTGCGCACGGCGGCTGCCGACCGGCAGGCCGACGTCGCGTGTAACGCAACTGACAATTGACAACGGACAACTGACGATTTTGGTTCATGACCACTCTCTCCATCATCACCGGCGACTGCCACTCATCACTTCCATCGTTGTCAATTGTCCACTGTCAATTGTCCATTCCCCAGATCGAGTCTTCTCTCACTACAGCCTCACTATGAAATATAACGGTCCCAAAGCACGCAAAGTGCGACGGCAAGGCACGAACATCTACT
>JACPYA010000021.1 GCA_016196295.1 Candidatus Peregrinibacteria bacterium
GGAGCAAGCTCCGGGGAACCCGCCCGATCCGAACGATCAGATCGTTCGGGCGGGTCAAACCATCGGCTTCGCTTGCAGTGCCACAGCACAAAAGCCCCTTGTCCGGCGTAGTCCCGCACTTGCGGGACGAAGTCGGATTGATCGTCGGGGCTCCTGCTTCTTTCGCTTCGGCGATAGACCTGTACTGCTCTCCCGACAAGCTGACGAAGAGACTGGCAAAATCCACCTTGCCGATCAGCAGGCCCAGCGGCGGCATGATGATGTCGTTCACGAGCGACGCGACGAGCTTGATCATTGGTATGAACCCCAGAGCAAGCTCTGGACTCCCTCTTCCGGAGCAAGCTCCGGGGAACCCGCCCGATCCGAACGATCAGATCATTCGGGCGGGTCAAACCATCGGCTTCGCTTGCAGTGCCACAACACAAAAACCCCTTGTCCGGCGTAGTCCCGCACTTGCGGGACGAAGTCGGATTGAAACCTCCGCCGATCATGATACCGATGGCCAGGTCGATGACGTTGCCGCGCGCGGCGAACTCCCGAAATTCCTTGAGGATTTTGCTCCCCTTCGCTTTCTGAAACGCGCGCTCCGCGGGATCGCTCAGTTCTTTCATCTCCCGGAGCATCTTCTGACGGCGTTCTTTCATCGTGATCATAATGGGAGATTGTACCCGGGAATGCGTGAGGAAAAAAGTGGAAGTGTCATGAAGGAAACCGATAAAACCAGAGAGACCGAAGAAACCAAAGAAAAATCCTTGGTCTCATTGGACTCCTCGGTCTCTTTGGTCTCTTATCGTCGAAAAAATAATTGACCGCTCACCTCATACCATTGACACTCTGTCTCATGCTTGTCCGCGACTTCCTCGCTTGGCGCGCCATGAAGCGGCTCAGTACGAAACAAGCGGCATCCCTCTTGGCGCTCACGTATTTCGGACAGTGGGGCTGGAGGAAATACCGACGCATGCATCGGAAACAGCTTCGTCAGCGTCGCCTGCAGGATGTGGAACGCACGCGGGAAGAGGCGCTGCTCGATCGCATGGCGGACTGATCACCGGTGTGTTCGCTCGTGGTCGAGGAGACGCTTTTTGAGGTCTACGCCCCAGGCATACCCGCCGAGCGGCTGTGTGCTGCCCGGAGACGCGACGACACGGTGGCAGGGGATGATGATCGCAACGGGATTTGCCCCGATGGATTGGGCGACGGCTCGAAAGGCAGTTGGCCGACGGATCGCCTGCGCAACCTGCTTGTAACTGCGGGTCTCTCCGTAGGGAATCTTCGCGACTTCCTTCCAGACCGCTTTCTGAAACGGCGTGCCACCGAGATCCAGAGGAAAAGAAAAATCCTTCCGCATCCCTTGAAAATATTCCCGTAGTTCTTGATAGAACTTCCCCCACCCGGCGCTTCGCGCCACCCTCCCCCGCAGGGGGAGGGCCGGGGTGGGGGCGCTCAAGGCAAGCTGAGCGACCCCTCGCTCCGTGCAAGACACACGAATCTTTTCTACGAGCCCGATACTGGAAGAATGACTCTTATCCATCGATCCGCAGCGTCGCCGTACTCGGCGTCATGAGGACTGCGCCAGCCGTCGGCGAACTCAGCGTCAGGCTCAGCGTTTCCTGCCCTTCACTCGCGACGCCGTCGGTGAACGTGTGCACCGCGAACGTCTTGCTCGACTCGCCCGCGAGGAACGTGAGCGTGCCGGAGACGGAGGTGTAATCACTGCCGGCCTGCGCCGATCCGTTTGCCGTTGAGTAGCTCACGGAGACCGTTCCGATCGTGCCGCCGACGCGCGAGACGGTGATGAGGGCGCTCTCGCCTTCGGAGACAACATACGTATTCGAACTGAATTTGAGCGAGCCCGTGGCCGCCGCCGTCGTCTCATTGTCGATGATGGTCAGCACCGCCGTGGCGGGGTTGCCCAGCTTCGCGCCGCCTGTCGGCGAGCCCAAGGCCATCGTCAGCGTCTTATTCCCGTCAATCGCGGAGTCATCGATCACCGCCACCGGGAACGTCTTCAGGGTATCGGACCCCTCAAACGTGACCGAGCCGTTCGTCGTGCTGTATTCGGAGCCGAGAACGGCCGAGCCGTTCGTGAGCGTGTAGTTCACCGTGACCGGTCCCGTGCCGCCGGAACGCTTGAGCGTCACCGCGATTGTGCCGCCATTTTCAGCAACAGCGTAGGATGCGGCATTGAACGCCACTTCATGACCCGCACTGGACGCGGAGGTGCCGGCGGCCGAGGTGCTCGTCGTCTCGTTATCGACGATGTTCAGCTGAGCAGAGGACGGCGTGCTGAGGATCGCTCCGCCCTTCACGTTGTGCAGCTGGATCGTGATGCTCTCGGTGCCTTCCGTCGCGGTGTCATCGCCGATGGGGATCGTGAATGTCTTGCTGGTTTCCCGCACGGCGAAGTTCACGGTTCCGGTCGTGAGCGTGTAGTCGCTGCCCGGCGTCGCCGAGCCGCTGAGGATCTTGTAATCGACGGAGACCGCTCCGGCATTGCCGTTCGTCCGCACCACGCTGACGGTCGCGACCCCCGCCGTCTCGTTCACCGTGAAGCTCTTGGCTGTGAAGCGAATCGCCCCCTCCGGCGGGATGTTCGCGGCAGCAATGCTCGAGCTGCTCGATTGCGCGCTGGAGGATGCTTCTTCTTCCTCTTCTTCGTCGTTTTCTTCATCATCCGGGCGAGAACCGCCTCCATTCATATCCGCGAAGCGCGCGAACATCACGGCGATCTGCCCGCGCGTGACGTAGTCATTGGGGCCGAACCGGCCGTTATCGTACCCTTTGATGATCCCGAGGTCATACATCTCCCCGATCGCCTCGTCGTAGTACGCGCCGCGCTGCACGTCGGTGAAGAGATCGGACCCCAGCGTTCCGGCCGCCGTGGCCGCGATACCGACACAGAGACCGATCGCAAACGGGAGAGTGAGCAGTTTTTTCACAAATGAAGGCATAGGGAAAGAAGGAAAATTTCGCATGGGAGTATGAAAAGCAAAAAAAGATGATGCAATAGACAGAGTTTCGGGAAGTTTTCACATGTATGTTTCAAAGGAAATCAAAAAACGGCGTGGTTCCGCGCGCCACCCTCCTTCGTCCCGCCGCAGGGGGACTACGGAAGGGCAGGGGGGTTAGCGCGGCCTGCCCGTCCGTAGCTCCGAAGGAGCGAAGGCGGGTGCGTTTTCTTATGTTTTCTTATGTTATGAGTGCCGTCGATTGCCCATTCCTTCTTGTCGCCCAGACAAAGAAAGAAGACTCATTTTTCTACAAGCTTCGCTACGTCCTCCAGCGAGGACCACGGGCTGCTCGCCTCTTTCACCACAAATTTCGCCCCCGCGTCCGAGAAGCTCTCCTTCGCGCTCGGCGCATTGGAAAACCCGATGCACAGCAAACCCGGCTTTGCCGCAAGGAGGAGCTTCACGAGCTCATGACCATGGGAACGGCCCAGGTACTGGTCGATGAGCACGACATCGGGATCCAGCGCCAGGATCTCTCGCGTCAGCTCCCCCGGTGTCTGACGGATCTGATGGATGAATTGCGCGGCGCCGTCCGTCGCGAGCATCAGCGGAACCAGAAACGCCGCGATCACGTCGAGCCCGTCATCGACGAAGAGGATCTTCTTTCCTTTCAGAGCCGGCAGCTCCATGGGCGCCCTGGGCAACTCCGGAATATGGATGGGCATACGGAGCCCTTTCGCTACGCGAAAAATCTGCGCTTTGAGTTCGTCACGGGTCATGGGACACAGTGTAGCGCTTATCGGCGTTTGCGTCTCTTCGGTTTTTCCTGGAGCGGATCGAACAGCAGGTCCGCCACCGCGCCCCCGATATCATCCGTCTCGCCTGTGACATCCTGCGCTCGGCGCTGACTTCCGGGGACGACCCAACCCCGCGATTCCATGACTTTCCGTGCTCTCTGACTTCCCGCTCTTGCGGCTCGTCCGAGAAAATCCTCTGCGAGATCGAGCATCTGGGGGACCGGACCCCTGCCGAAAAGAAACGATTCTCCGAGATCGAGCAGGGCACCCGGGGTGCCCTCCTTTGCTTCCTGCACGAGCACGGCAAGATCCTGATCTGCATCGTGCAATTGCCGCAGGGCATCCGCATCATCTCGGAAAAAAGCCTGCTCAATGAGCTCCGCAGTGGCGCGCCGCATGTCCTGGGCCTCCCGCCCAAATGGATCATCATCCATATCGACCATATGGATATTATACTACAAAAATATATTTTTGTCACTCTGAGACTTCCTTCAGGAGCTGGCTTTCGGCGTCTGCCATGACACTCGTGAGGGTCCTCTTCTTGATGGGTTTGATGCCATGGCCGTTGCCATTGCCATTGCCGTTCGCCTTCCCGTTCTTCCCGCGCTTGCCGAGCGTCCCCTTCCAGATCTTGTCGATGTTCACGCGGTAGAGGTTGTTGTACTGCTCCAGCTCGTTCGGCCCCGCCATCTTGAGCACGTCGAGCTCCGGCCCGAACATATCGCTGTACCGGTCGCGGCGGCGGATCAACTTCATCGTGCCATCCGGCGCGATCATAACCACCGAAGCGCGCTTGATGGTATTGAAGTTGCAGGCCATCACCTGGGCGTAGGCCCCGACATCCATGATGGCGAGCAGGTCTCCCGCCCGCAGCTTCGGCATCTCGATGCCCTTCACGAGGAGATCCCAGCAGTCGCACGTGTTCCCCGCGATCGTGACCGTGTGAATGCGTCGGGAATTCATCTGCGCAGCGGGGAGGACGTCGTACTTGATCCCCTCTTGCACCAGCGCGTCCGGGACGAAGTTGTAGGTGGACCCGTCCGCAATCACCATGCGGCTGCTCTTGCCGAGGCGCTTCCGGGAGATGACGCGCATGATGCCGATGCCCGCGCTCATCACGATGCTCTTGCCCGGCTCGAAGATCAGACGCATCGGCTGCACGTTGTGCTTCTGGAGGAGCTGGTCCCAGTACTTCGGGAAGTCCTTCATCGCCTCGATGGGGAACGCCTCTTCGTCGCCGATCGCCGCGGGGAATCCCCCGCCGAGGCTGAGGCTCTTCACGCGGATGCCGCGCTCCTGACAGCGCTTGATGAGCTTCACGAAGGTGCGCGCGGCGGCCTTGAAGACGCGCGGATGTTTCACGTAGCCGCCCATGAAGTGGAAACCCTGGAAATCGACGTAGGGACTCTTGCGCGCGAGATCGACCGCACGGTCGATGTAACTGATGGGAATGCCGTACTTGTTGCCGCGCGTGTTGTAGTTGCCCGTGGTGATCATCGGGTTTACCCGGATGACCGTGTCGATGTGCTTCTTGAGCTTCTTCGCCGTCTTCGCGATGTGCTCGATCTCCTCGATGCTGTCCGCCGTGATGGACTGCACGCCGATCTGCGCGGCGAAGTGGAGGTCTTGCTGCGTCTTGAAGAGGTTCGTGAAGGTCAGCTGCCGGGGCTTGAAGTCCGCGAGCAGGCCGAGGATCAGTTCCCCGACGGAGCTGCAATCGAGCTCAAAGCCCTCCTCGCGCGCGATGCGGAGGATCTCCAGATTGCTGTTGCACTTCACCGCGTACTGCAGGCCGATCTGGTTGCCGAAGACTTTCTTGAACCTGCGCAGCTGGTGGCGGATGTCGCTCTCCACGTAGATGTACACCGGCGTGCCGTATTTATGGACGATCCGATCCACGGGCACGCCTGCAATCTGGAGCATGCCGCGGCTGTCTTGGGAGAGGAATCCCGACCACCGCGTTGCTTCATTTCAAAAAAATTGGGATAAGGACGCAATTATAGGAGTGATGAGGCTGATGTAAAGAAAAATTTGTCAGCTATGACTCGTCCATACATTCGTTTTTCGTTCGTTCGTTTTTAGTTTTTCGTTGGAGCACGATGATTGTGATTCCGATATCTTGAGATGCGATTCCCCTCTCCTTCCACAGAGGAAGAGGGCTGGGGAGAGGGTTTGTATTTCGATCATAAATGATGGGGAACAAGGGGATAAGATCCTGCTCTTTTTCGTCAAGTTTTACCCCTCGCGACCTCAAATTTTCTATTTACACAAGCCAAAAGGGGGGTAGCATGCAGGTTTGCGTGAGCGACCTTCCCGCCAGCATCGAGGCCTATCTTGAGGAGGCAGGATTCTCCCAAACGGAACTCGTCGTGCTCAAAAGACTCCTGGAACAGGAGGCTCTGACGCTCCGCGAATTGGCTGCGAAAACCGGCCGAAGTACCGGCGTGCTTGACCAGGCGATGAAGAAACTTGTGGCGAAGGGAATCGTCACAAAAGAAACGATTAATAACGGACCGAAGTATGTTTTACGCTCTCTTCAATCGGTCGTGGATTGGGTGGAGAACGACATGGAAGCAAAGCAGGTGCAGCTAAGACGCAAGCATGCAAACTTCGAATCCTTCATTGCAACTATCAAAGTCGATCGCCAGCGGCCGGACATGCAGTACTTCGAGGGCGAAGATGGCATAAAAGCCGCATATGAAGAACTTCTGAGATTGGCAAAAAAAGAAACGCTCCACTATTTTCCGGTCACCACGACGATTGAGGAGGACCCTCTCCGCGATTTCCGCGTCCAATATTTTCGCAAACGGCGTCAGCTTGGCATTTTCTCTCGCTACGTTGTCCACAACGACCCGCTCGGCCGCCGTTTCGTGAGCCGCGATCCGTTTGAATATCGACAGACGATCCTCGTGGAGCCGGAGCAGTATCTATTCACGTTCGAGAAAGTCATCGCGGGCGACACGGTCGCATGTTTCGATCATATCAAAAAAAACGTCTGTTTCATGCGTTTTCCGGAATTTGCCGCCTCGGAGCGCGCCATGTTTGAGAAGTTGTGGCAGAAGAAAACGGCGCCGCAGCCCGTTGTTGCCTCGCAACCGGCAAGTCCGGCCACGCACCCCATGCCGGTCCGATATCTCCATTGATTCCCCTCCAGACGCGAACCCTCAGCAGCCTTCGCGATTTCTTTTTGAGTCGCAAGAGTCTCGCGACCTTTGCCGTTCTTGGAGTTCTCGCTGGCGGCATCACGTACGGCCTCTACCGAAGCAACGTTCACCTCAACACGGAGCGCATCCGCGAGCGTGCCCTCGCGATCGCAGCCACGGGAGCTGTGCAATTTGATCCTGTGGATTTAAACGAGCTTCGTACACCGGCTGACATCACGAAACCGCAATATGCAAAAGTAATTTACAAGCTGAATGAAATTCGCCGCCAGAACGAGGATGTGAAGTACATCTACATCATGCGTCCGACAGCGGACCCGAATACCTTGGAATTCGTGGCGGACGCGGATTCCTTGGATCCGTACGCAAAGAAAGATCTCAACGGAGATGGAATTGTGGATGAGGCGGATTGGCTGAGCCCGCCAGGAGAGCCGTACGATATTGCGCAGATCGAAGAGATCCATGAGATGTTTGTTTTGAAAAAACCTATTGCGGATCAAGAACCATATACGGATCAGTGGGGCACCTTCATTTCCGACCACGCACCCGTAAAAGATGACAAGAAAAACATCGTCGCAATGATTGGCGTGGATATTTTTGCGGACAAAGCACATGAACTGACACGAAGCACCTTCACACCAATTATATGGTTTATCGGCTTATTTTTATTGCTGGTTGTCATTCGGCTCACTGCCTTCAATCGGTCACTTTTTAAAGAGCTTTGGGAGTTGCTGCGGTTCAAAAAGAAATCTATTTTTGTTTCTCTTAGTCTCAATGCCATTCTTTCAACCGTCATTACGTTTGGAATATATCAGTACACGTTGAATCTCATGAAGGAAGAAATCGGGAATAGATTAATTTCC
>JACPYA010000028.1 GCA_016196295.1 Candidatus Peregrinibacteria bacterium
CGATGCGGCGGATGTGCTGCTGGTTCAATGCATTGAAGACGATCATGTGGTCGATGCGGTTCAAGAATTCCGGGCGGAAGTGGTCTTTCAACTCTTCGAGCACTTCTTTGGATTTTGCCTCGTATTCATCTTCCGCGGCTTTCGCTTCGTCCTCCAGCTTGAAGCCGATCTGCGCCGCCTGCTTCGTGAGCTTCTCGGCTCCGATGTTGCTGGTCATGACGATGATCGTGTTGCTGAAGTCTACGCTCTTGCCCTGCGCGTCCGTCAGCTTCCCGTCCTCCAGGATCTGGAGGAGGATGTTGAAGAACTCGGGGTGCGCCTTCTCCACCTCGTCGAAGAGGACCACGGAGTAGGGCTTCCTGCGGACGGCTTCGGTCAGTTGGCCGCCCTCTTCGTAGCCGACGTAGCCGGCGGTCGCGCCGATGAGGCGCGAAACGTTGTGGCGCTCCATGAACTCGGACATGTCGATCTTGATGAGCGCGTCTTCGCGGCTGAAGACCTCGGAGGCGATGGTGCGCACAAGCTCGGTCTTCCCGACGCCCGTGGGGCCGAGGAAGAGGAACGAGCCGATGGGACGGCGAACGTCGCTGATGCCGACCCGGCTGCGGCGGATGGCGCGCGCCACTTTCTTGATCGCTTCGTCCTGGCCGATGACGTGCTTCTTCAGGAGGAGCTCCATGTTCGTGAGGCGCTTGGCTTCCGATTTCAAGAGCTTCGTCACGGGGATGCCGGTCATGCGGCCGATAACGTGGGCAATATCGTCTTCATTGATCATGATCGGCGTGCGGCGATCGCCGTCTTCGTTGCTGCGCATGGCGTCGAGCTTCTCCTTCAACGTCTGCTGGTCCTGCTTCAGCTTGAGCGCGAGGTGGTACTTCTGCTCCTTCACGGCTTGCTGCTGCTTTGCCACCAGCTGCTCCAGCTTCTCTTCGGATTTCTTGAGTTCCGGCGACGCCTGCGGTTGCTGGAGGCTCTTGCCTGCGGCGGCTTCGTCGAGCACGTCGATCGCTTTGTCCGGCAGGTAGCGCTCGCTTAAGTACCGCTTGCTGAGGTGCACCGCGGCCAAGATCGCTTCGTCCGTGATCGTCAGGTGGTGGAAATCCTCGAAGCTCTTCTTGAGACCCATGAGGATCTTCACCGCGTCTTCCAACTTCGGTTCCTCGACCATAATCGACTGGAACCTGCGCTCGAGTGCTCTGTCCTTCTCGATCGTGCGGAACTCATCCAAGGTCGTCGCGCCGATCACGCGCAGCGTCCCGCGGCTGAGTGCCGGCTTCAAGATGTTCGCGGCATCCAGCGATCCTTCGGCGGAGCCCGCTCCCACGACGGTGTGCATCTCGTCGATGAAGAGGATGATCTGGTTCTCGCTCTTGGCCGCTTCCTTGATGATATCGTCGAAGCGCTGCTCGAACTCGCCGCGGTACTTGGTACCGGCCACGAGCGAACCCATGTTCAGGACAAGTACGCGAACGTTCCTCAGGGACTCCGGCACGGTGCCTGCGGCGATCCGCTGCGCCAATCCCTCCACGATCGCGGTCTTTCCGACGCCCGGCTCGCCGATGAGCACGGGGTTGTTCTTCGTCTTGCGGTTGAGGATGCGCACCATGCGCTCGATCTCCTCATCGCGGCCGATGATCGGGTCGATCTTTCCTTCTCTCACTCTTTCAATGAGATCATCCGTGAAGTAGTCGAGGACCGGCGTCTTGCTCTTGCCATCGCTCTTGCGACGCTTGAGTCCCTCCGGCTCCGGTCCGCCCGGCTGGCCGTTCTGCATCCCCACGATGACCCCTTGGAGGCCGTGGAAGAACGCCTCGAGCGATTGCTCCATGTTGCGGTTCTGCTGCTTGAATTGATTGATTTGTCCGAACATTTCCTCCACACGGAGCTTCAAGTCCTCCGGATCGACCTGCATGTTCTCCAGGATCAGCGTCGCGGCATTCTTGCCCGTCGAAACGAGGGAGTGGAGCAAGTGCTCCGTGCCCACGTTCGCGTGGCGGAACTTGTGCGCCGTCATGACGCTCTGCTCGATGACCGTGTGTAGGAAGGTCGAGAGCCCGTGTTTCACGTGCTGGCCTTCGATATTCGTGTTCTTCATCGCGCGCAGCAGGATCCGCACGTTTTCCTGGGTCACGCCCGCTCCCGTGAAAATCGAAAACCCGAGAGACTTCGGAATGCTCAACAGTCCCAGCAGCAAATGCTCGGTTCCGATGTAGCTGCTCTTCATATTCTTCGCCTCCTGCTCCGCGATCTGGAGCGCGAGCTTGGCGTTCGGTGTAAATCGATCAAATGGATGCATAAGAATGAAGGGGAGAGAACGGACCTGCCCCACGAAGCTCGAAGAGCGAAGCGGGGTGCATAACCTGGAAGGGGAGGAATGAAGATGGTCCCTGTGAGTTAGCAGTCTACTATCTCGAGTGCTAATCTACCAGCGGGATCAAGATATTTTACCGAAAAAATGGGGAATCAGACAGTTCCCTTCGAGAAAGAAGATTTTGTGATGGAAAAATGTCATCCTAAGTTTCCATGACGTCGTAAACCCTCGGCTAGCCCGAAATCTCCTTGTCCTGTCCGCCGCAGTCCCGCGCATGCGGGACGGACCAGTTTTTCCTGACCTCACCGTGAGATCGCTCTGAGAAGGCGCGTTCGGGTGAACGGGGCGCTTCAACGGGCGGCAGTGTATTTGAATACTTTGTTTG
The DNA here is from genome assembly GCA_016196295.1 of Candidatus Peregrinibacteria bacterium. Taxonomy (GTDB): domain Bacteria; phylum Patescibacteriota; class Gracilibacteria; order Peribacterales; family Peribacteraceae; genus JACPYA01. Next base: position 2,697 of record JACPYA010000028.1, read on the forward strand.
TTCAATTATTAACGCTTGCTGAAGAGGCTTAAGGGTGGGAAATCACTTTTTGTTTTCCCCAAGAGTTTGCGGGATGTCCTTCATGAATATCGCGCGCAGTTCCTGTGTTGTTTCCAATAGCCGAGAGATGACCGAGCGAGATTGAGGATATTTTCTTCCCACTTCCCATAACAAATCTTCTATTTTTTTCATCTCTGCAGGTGCGTCCTCATCTTTTGATTCCACAATAAGAGGCAAGATGGTCGAAACATTTTTAAAATGACGAAAAATACGAAGCACGGCTTCGCCCTTCCAGCCTCCCTTGTAGCCTAAACCTTTTTCTAGATTACTGATCATGCTTCCTGAAATCCCCAGTGCTGCACCAACCTCTTTCTGAGTTTCTTTAGATAATTTTCTCAGCTGACGTAATACTTCACCCTGTTTCTTCATGTCCAGCGCACAGAAAACGCGAACAAATTCTTGTGCCGAAAGAGTCGTTTTTACTTCATTGTCAGAATTCATAGGTTAATCACAATAACATCTGACTTGCAGATTGTCCATCCTAGCCCTAGCCCAAACCCTAGCCCTAGTCCTTCCTTGCCATCCGCATCTCGCGCCAGTCCTCGAGAAAGAGCGCGAGGATCGTCGTCAGCGGGATCGACAGGATGATCCCGAGGACGGGATGAATGATTGTCGGGAAACTGATGCCGACGAGCATGGCGAACATGATCGCGACCGGGCTTAAGCCCACAGCGCGTTTCATGATGAGCGGGACGAGCAGGTTATTCTCGCACCACTGCACGACGTAGTAGACCGCGGCGAGGACGACGGCCCAGATGAACCCTTCCTGCGTAAGGGCGATGAGCACCGCGGGGACCGCGGCGATGAAAGGCCCGACGACCGGGATAAACTCCGTGAAGCCGGCGAGGATCGCGAGCGTGAGCGCATACGGCATCCGCAGGATCACAAGCGCGAGGAAGACGAGCATGCCGACCGAGAGACAGAGGAGCAGCTGGCCGCGCGCCCACTGCGCGAGCTTCATATGGATTGCCTCTGATTTGTTGTCGATGTACGGGCGGTAGCGGACGGGGAGGAAGCTCCTGACCCAATAGATGATCTTCTCTTTCTCCAACTGGATGAAGAATGCGAGCACGAGCACAACGATCAGGTTCACGAAGAAGTTCACGACGGAGCCCGCGACACCTGCGACGAAGCGGAAGGACCCCTGTGCAGCCGTCGAGAGATCTTGCCCGAAGCCCTGCAGCGCATCCGTGAAGCGGTCGATACTGAGTTCCTGAAGCGTGTTCTGCACGAGGAGGGTGAGGCGTACGTTCACCTCATCTGTGAAAAGAGGCAGGCTGATCTGCGGGTCAGCGAGGAAGAAGTCTACTTCCTGGCTGATGAAGAGCGCGATCGATTGGAGTTGTTCGGCGATGATCGGAATGAGCGAGATCAACAGGAAGAGCACGAGGAAGAGCGCGACGAAGTACTGGATCAAGATCGCGAGTCCCCGCGGGAAGCCGAGCCGATGAAGCGATTGCACGCCCGGGTCGATGATCGCGGCGAGGAAGATCGAGAGGATGAGGAGCATGATCTTGTCCTGCAAGAAGTAGAGCAGGAGCACGCCGAAGGCGATGCCGAGGATGACGAACGCGGACTTCACGACGCTGCCTACCGAGAGATGCACGAGGATCTCCTCCTGCTCCTTCGGCCTTGGCAGGGGAGTGACCTTCTCCTTCTCACGCGGCTGCCGCGCGCGTGCGAGCAGGCGCTGCGCTTTCTTGCCGATGATGCGAAGCGACGTGAATGCCTGGGGCTGCTGTTTCGGTGTCATGCGGCGGGAGAAAGAGTATCACGGACCGACGATCAGTGTCGTCACGACGTAGTCCACGATCACGAATGCCAGAATACAAAATGCGAGACCGATCAATGCCCACGTGAGTCGCTGCTTGCCGCGCTCCTTGTCTCCCGTCAGCCCTCCCATCGCGATCTGGTACCCGGATTTGAGAATCTCGATCAGCGCGAATCCTCCCGAGGCCGCAAAGACCACCTGAACCAGGTAGCCGATGTAGATGGGGATGCACTCGAAGTCGAATTCTCCCGTGATGAAGTTGCATCCCGCCCCCAGGGTGCCGCTCGGCGGAATGAGCGCGGGCTCCTGCGCTCCTGCCCCTATTGCAGTGAGTATGAGGAGCGATATGAAAATAATACGCACAGGCATGACCCGCCTATGATGAGGCAACCGCTTCGATGACGCGAGATGCAGGCAGATCTCATTCTGTGGATGAATTGTTACATTGTTACATTGTTACATTGCCAAAAACTGCCCTGGGCACGCTTGCGAACAATGTAGCAATATAGCAATGTAGTAATGCTTATGGCTTTCTCCTGGAGCCAAACAAATCGGCCGATCGTCGCCCTCGCGCCCATGGCGGGCGTGACAGACGCGTCGTACCGCCAGCTCATTAAGAGGATCGCGCCGGAGACGATCGTCTACACCGAGTTCCTCAGCACCGATGCCATCCACTTCGGCGCGAAGAAGACGATGGAGATGATCAGTTTCGACGCTTCGATCGAGCGACCGTTCATCGTGCAGGTCTTCGGGAAAGATCCCGACCATTTCCTTTCGGCTGCGAAGGTGATCGAAGAGCTTGGCGCCGACGGCATCGACATCAACATGGGCTGTCCCGCGGCGAAAGTCGTCTCCTCCTGCCACGGGTCCGCGCTCATCCGCGATCCGGATCTCGCGGTGAGACTCGTGGAGGCCACGGTGAAAGCCGTGAAGATCCCCGTCAGCGTGAAGACGCGCCTCGGCTGGGAGACGATCGATACGCTCATTCCATTTTGCAAACGACTGATCGATGCCGGCGCACAAGCCCTCGCGATCCACGGCCGTCGGTACCATGACAAGTTCTCGGGCGCCGCCAACTGGGAGCCGATCTATGAACTCAAGAAACACGTCTCGGTTCCTGTCATCGGCAACGGAGACATCATGAACGCGGAAGATGCAGTCACGAAGATCGGCGACCTCGATGGCGTGATGGTCGGGCGTGGCACGTTTGGAAATCCGTGGGTGATGGGGGAAATTGCTCAAGCCCTGAAAAACCGTTTATCGTTTGATCGTTTATCGTTTTTCGTTGATGAAGCACCACGAGAAACTAAAAACGAAAAACCAATAAACGAATCTATGATCATCATGCGTCCCCTCACATTTGCAGAAAAAATCCCCTGGATCCTCGAGCACTGCGAGCTTGCGGTGCGGACAAAGGGAGAGAAGAGGGGAATGCTGGAGATGCGTCGGCACCTCGCGAGTTACATCAAAGGAGTGGATGGCGCCAAAGAGATGCGCGAGCGACTGGTCCGCGTGGAGAGGATTGATGATGTGCGGGCGGTCTTGTGTGCTTAGTTTCGCTCTTGCGCATTCTTCGTAATAATTTCCGCAATGGCTGTGCGCCAAATTTTGTAATGTGCTAGATTGTGCGCAACCCGTTTGGAGACTTCTTTGGATGGAGATTTTCCCTGGAGCACCGCTCCGAGTTCTTCATAATCAACCGGCGGTGGATTGGGCAGATCGACAGGTGGAGATAGTCCCAATTCTGCCCACAATGCTTTGATAGTGTTCTCGCGTGAAGGATCTTCAAATCGAGAGGTCATGGGAAAAGTATGTCGAAATTAAAATTTCCGAGGTACCTGTTTCAAATCAGCGTTTCGAGTTTGCTCATCAATTTGCTCATCCATCAAACCAACTTTTCTCATTTGCTGACGACAAATTTCGAGAGTCACCAGATTGGCGCCTTCCGTCTGCGTCAGCGCTCGAGGTTCCTCTCTCTCACGCATCTGTTCCCAGTCTGATACTCGCATGATCATACATTCGATGACGGAACATCAGGGCTGCACTTTCACCCCCGGTCCCATGGTCGGAGAGATTCCGATCGAAAGGATGTATTCGCCCTTGATGCCGGCGGGGCGTGCTTCCTTTACCGCAGCGATGAGCGCGCTCAGGTTTTCTTCCAATTTCTTCGGGCCAAAGGACATCTTGCCGAAGACCGTGTGGATGATGCCCTGTTTGTCCATCTTGCACTCGATACGTCCTTTCTTCAGCTCTTCGATGGTCTTTGCGATTTTCTCCGTCACGGTGCCGGCCTTGGGCGATGGCATCAATCCTTTCTGGCCCAGCGTCTTCGCAACTTTACCGAGGTCTTTCATGAGCCGCGGCATCGCGACTGCGATATCGAAGTCGATTGTTCCTTCTTCGATCATCTTGATCAGGTCTTCGTTGCCGGCCAGATGCGCTCCCGCTTTCTTCGCTTCGTCGATGTAATCATCCGTCACGAAGGCGGCGATCTTCACGGTCTGCCCGGTGCCGTGTGGGAGGTTTACCGTCGTGCGGACGAGCTGATCTGCCTGGGTCGTATCCGCATTGATGCGGATGTGCGCTTCTGCAGTCGCGTCGAATTTCGTTGTGGAAAGCTTCGTCAAAAGCTCCGTCGCTTCCGCAACCGGGAGCACGGGTTTGGTGACAAGCGCCTTCGCCTCGGCGTATTTCTTCCCGCGTTTACGGGCCAGGGGACTTTTTTTATCAGCCATACAGTTTTGGGGAACGTGGTGCGAGCGTCTTTCGCGAGTGCGAGGACTCCCACGGGATGGCTATTTTTGGCTTTTAGCGGTTAGAAATCAAGGGATTCTGCAGTGGTTTTGGAGTATTGGAATATTGGAGATTGGAATATTAGGAGCGACTTTTGGAGGCTCTTATAAGTCCAGAAAGCATGCGGCCGACTGATTCCGAACGACTCTGAGCTTCGCGTATATCGTTTGGAGGAAGTAATTCCAAGGCAACGCAGATCAGCAGTAGAGCTTTGGTTTCTCCACACTCACCTCGGGCGATAGTGTATTTTGCTGCCTTATCGGGATATGTAAAACGACTGAATCCTTCAGCGAGATTGGTCAAAATGCTCGTTGAGGATCGACGCATTTGCGACGTGAGTCCAAATAGCTCATCTTTCGGAAGTTTCTTTGTCAGCCTGTAGATCTCTTTCACGAGATCCAATCCAACTTGCCAGACTTCGAGCTCTACAAAAGATTGCATGCACCAATCGTAGAATCCCATGTATCAAGATGGGATGAGTGTTTCCCTCTTGGAAAGCGTATCAATTAGATTCTCGGCTTCTCCAAGCCAAGATTCAGGTTCTATCGCTTAGAAGAACGCCCAATATTCCAATACTCCAATCTCCAATCCCTTATCGTTTCTTCGCCATCATCGGCATCATCTTTGGCTTTGGCATGACGGAAGGGCCCTTGTCTTCCGAGCGGGTGCACCATGAGAGGAGGAGTCCGTAGAGGAGCAGAATCGTCGGCATCACCCACCAATCGACGGTGGGGGCCTGCGTCCCGAGGAGCAGCGTGAGGAGCAGCGACATCGCCGAGAGGAGCGTCATGATGTAGCCCATCACTTTGAACGTGAAGAGGTAGATCGCGTGGGGGACGGCGCGGGCGCCGCCTTCGATGCCGCGGGCCATGTGGTCGTGCCAGAGGAACGTGAGTCCGCCGCTGGCGAAGACGATGAGGAGCGCCAAGTACGTCGTGCTTTCGTACGGCTGGCGCGCGAGGACGCCGTAGATCGCCGGAAGTCCGCCGAGCGTCATCAGGAGGATGCCGACCGCCTGGAGCAAGTAGCAGTAGATCGCCTTCCCGACGGACATCACCTTGCCACCGCCGCCGAGCACGACGCTGGGGATGAAGAGGAGCGTGATGATATGGAGGATCACGAGGGGAAGCAACAGCCCGTAGAAGACTCCGACGACTCCGAACAGTGATGAAGGCGCGTCAAACATGGGAACACGGTGAAGAGTTGGCAACCATGCTATGAATCTCTGAGTGATTGTTACATTGCTAAATTGCTAAATTGTTAATCCATATGCCAAATACCCTATTGATTCGCTTGCGAACAATTTAACAATATAACAATGTAACAATTTGTCCGTGCATTCGAAGATCACAGTGCGTTTCACTCAACAGTCACCCCCATGCTCCGCGCGCTCCCGGCGATGATCTTCATCGCTGCCTCCAAGTCCGCCGCGTTCAAGTCCGGCATTTTGATCTTCGCGATTTCTTCGAGGTCTTTCTTCGAAATCTTCCCGACTTTGTTCTTGTTCGGCTCGCCGCTTCCTTTCTGGATCTTCGCGCGCTCCATGATGAGGGCGGTGGCGGGCGGCTGCTTCAAGACGAACGAGAACGTGCGGTCCTCGTACACGGTGATCTCGACCGGGACCAGCTGGCCCATGCGGTTTTTCGTCTGCTCGTTGAACTTGGCGCAAAATCCGCCGATATCCACGCCGGCCTGACCCAGCGCAGGTCCGAGCGGCGGGGCAGGATTGGCCTGTCCGCCTCGCGCTTGCACTTTGATGACCTTTTTGACGACCTTCGCCATAGCCGGGGGAGTGTAGAGAAAGGAGAAACGGCGGTCAATCCTTAGCAGGATGAGCCCGATAGGAGGACTTAGGACAAAGGACTTAGGAAAGGACGAAATAAGGCCCTACGTCCTCTGTCCTCATTCCTAAGTCCTAATCCGTCAGCCTTTCCACCAAGCTGAACATCGCTTCGTCCTTGCCCTCCGCGATGTGGAACTCGTAGAGGCGATCTCGCACGCGGATGAAGACAAGCCGTTCCGGGTCGATGCCCGGATCCAGGAATGTCAGGAAGTTGCGGATCGGTTTTCCCTCGCGCTTTTGCGTCTCATCGGCGAGGTCGCTCATCTTCGGGCTGAACGACGTGTGGAGCGCTTCCTTGAGCGAGAGGAAGTAGACCTTCACCTGCGGCGACTCCACCCACGAGAGGAGCCCGATGCGGTCGCCGTCCTTCAGGAGGACCAAGGTGGTCACGGGCGTCGTCTCGGGGATCACCCGCCGAAGCAAGCTCTGCGTGTCGGTGTTCTGGCTCGTGATCTGCAGGACATTGAGCGCCTCCAGGATGTTCGGCCCCGATCTCTTCGCGACTCCTGCTCCGTCTTGGACCGGCACGGCTTCCACCGCGTTCGTGTCCGGAGTGCCGTCATCCATGCCCGGAAGCAACGTGTAGTCGCTCGTGAGGAGCGCGTCTACCGCCGCGAACGAGACGAGGAAGAGGAGGAACCCGGCTGCGATGAGGAACTTTTTTGGGAGGGGCATCGGGGGAAGTATATCGAGCCTCGGAACCGATGTTGAGTCGTTTTATATCGTTTAAGAGGGAAACCAATGAGACCGAGGAGACCAGTGAGACCAAGAAAAACATCACATCCTCGGCCTCATTGGCCTCATTGGTTTCCTTGGTCTCTTCAAAGATTCATCAAGCTCTCCGCCACTCGGACCGTGCTATACTCACGCCATGGCCCTCAAGCGCGAGCAAAAGGCATCTCGAATCGTCGAGCCGAGGACGGCTGGAGAGGAGGGCTCCTCCTTTGAAACGTCGCTGCGACCGCAACGTTTGGCCGAGTACATCGGCCAGAGCAAGATCAAGGGACATTTGCTCGTGCACATCGAGGCGGCGAAGTCGCGCAAAGAGGCGCTCGGTCACACGCTGCTCCACGGACCTCCGGGGCTCGGAAAGACGACGCTCGCGCACATCATCGCGCGGGAGATGGGTGTGGGGCTGCGCATCACCAGCGGACCGGTGCTGGAGAAGACCGGCGATCTGGCCTCCATCCTGACAAACCTCCAAGAGGGCGAAGTGCTTTTCATCGACGAGGTCCACCGCATGCGGCCGATCGTGGAGGAAATGCTCTACAGCGCGATGGAGGACTACGCGCTCGATCTCGTCATCGGCAAGGGGCCGACGGCCCGGTCGATGCGGCTCAAACTGAAACCGTTCACGCTGATCGCCGCGACCACGAAAGCGGGAGCGATGAGCGCGCCGCTGCGCGATCGGTTCATCCACGCGTTCAAACTGGGGTTCTACGAGGTGCCGGAGATGCATCAGATCGTGGAGCGCTCGGGCAACATCCTCTCCGTCACGTTCGAAGACAAAGCGGCGTACCGGATCGCCACGGCCAGCCGCGCGACCCCGCGCATCGCCAACAGACTCATCCGCTCGGTGCGCGACTATGCACAAGTGCAGAAACGAGCGTGCATCGATCTCGTCTGCGTGAATGACACGCTCAAGCTCCTCGACATCGACGACGAAGGGCTCGACGCGACCGATCGACAGATCCTTGAGACCATCATCGACAACTTCAGCGGCGGTCCCGTGGGACTCGGCACCATCGCGGCGATGCTTGCGGAGGAAGAGGGGACGGTCGAAGACGTGTACGAACCATTTCTCCTCCAGCAGGGCTATCTGGACCGCACGTCCAAGGGGAGAGTCGCGACGAAGAAGGCATATGAGAAATGCGGGCGAGCGGCACCGAAGAACGTGCAGCCATCGTTCTTATGAAATTCGAATAACTAAATTCGAAATTCGAAACAATATTTAATTCAAAAATTCGAATTTTGAAATTTCGTTTCGAATTTCGAATTTATTTCGAATTTCGTGCTTCGAATTTCGAATTTCCGATGCTACTCGAGCTTTAGCGTGCCAAGCATCTTGTCAAAAACGCGTACGTAGTCTCTGAACGTGAGCGGGCTCGCGACGAACGTGAAGATGTAGAGCGACCCTTCGTGGAGGACCCACACTTGCTTGAACTTCAGCATTTGTTCCCTGTTCCCCGCGCTGTACGTCATGGACATGGCCGAACGCTGGTCGAGGATCTCGTTCTTATTGAGCTCGTGCATCGTAAATCCTTCGAGTTGCCGCAATTGCTTCAGCGCTTTCTGCGTCGCTTCGTGGAGGGTCGGGGCCTGTCCGGGGTTGTACCGTTCCACGAGGATGTTGATGTTCTCCGTGAGCTCGTCATTCGCGTCCGTCTGAGGGGACAAGAACGATGCGACGGTTTCCATGAAGTTATGGAGCACTTTCCAATCCCCGGGGTATCCGATGGTGAGTCCGTATGTGTCGTTCGTATAGGTGTTGTAGGCTCGATTGAGCATCGAGACGCGCCTGTAGGAATTCTTGCGACGCAGATTCTGCGCGCGACTGCGCCGCAACAAGGCGCGGCGGCTTCGGCTGACGGTGTTCGTATTTTGCTTGGCGTCTCCCAAGAGTTGCAGGCTCGCCTGGAGCGACACGGGACTTGCGGCGCGAACGGCGACGGGGCAGAGGAGACTGAGGGATGTCAGGAAGGCGAGGAACCTGTGCATATGGCCGGAGTATAGAAAGGAGCACTCGAAAAGCAATTGTGATCCTTCGCTTTCTCGTTCATCGCCTGCTCATACGGCTTCGCGTAGAAGGTTGTCCTTATGTTTTTCCATATTTTTGATGTGTGTCGGCGTGGCGATCCGACTTCGTCCGCCTAAGGCGGACTTCGCCGGACATGTATCGCTACGCCGATATAACGTTATGCAGGGCAGACGATTACTATCATCAGATCGCGTAGCCCGCATCACTTGAGATCCATTGAATTGACCATCCGCACGAAGAGGACCGCGTGCTCCGGAAACGTTTCATGCACGGTCGCGAGGGTCAGCAAATATGCCGTGCCGTCCTTCACGGTCCATGCCTGCTGAAATTCCAGCGGAGTATTCTGCACGAGCGCCGTGTAGACGACCGTCTTGCCGGGGAGTCCGTCGATCGTGATGTCCTGTGACCCGACGAGCGTGTAGTTCTCGAGATCTTTGATCTGGTTGATGGCGTCTTCCGTGTAATCGTCGAGGGACTTGTCGGTGCTCAGCTCCTCGCGGATCACATTGATGTTTTCGCGCAGCTTGTCGTCTTCGCCTTCCGGCACGGAGAGGAAATACACGCCGTTGCCTTCCTCTTCGACCGTCCAGTCCTCCGGAATCTTGATGGAAAACTTGAGAGGTATGCTCGCGTAGTCCTTGAACTTTGTGAATTCGCGTCGTTTGCCGCTGCGACTTTCCTTCGAGAGCGTGGGGACCGTCGCGTCCCACAAGTCTTGGTCGTGCGTAGACAGAACCTCCTGCGTGATCACGACGCCGAGCGGCAGGAGGACCAGGATGGCGACGACGAGAAAGAGGTGTTTCTGCATGGGTGGGGAGACTACGATTCCAAGCAACGGGCGTCAATCCACCTGCGCTCTTACCGAGCTTCCCGTCCGAACGGTTCGGCCGGGCGGGCGGCGGACAGGCCCGCCTGCGCTCTTACCGAGCTTCCCGTCCGAACGGTTCGGCCGGGCGGGCGGCGGACAGGCCGGTCATCGTTCTTACGAGCATGCTCTCTACCGCGTTTCGGATCGCTATTTCGAAGCGATCGCGGGAGAAGAGCCGCGCGTGGTTTCTGCATGCTGTGGGATCGAAGGACTCTTTTTTAAAGGTGCCGAGCACGTGCCCCAGTGCGGCAGGCGTTTGGTCGTTAAAGAAGAGACCGGTTTTTCCAGGGACCACGGTCTCCAGAGCGCCTCCTTTCTTATAGGCGATGACCGGCGTGCCGCACGCCATCGACTCCAGAGGGACCAGACCGAAGTCTTCCTCTCCCGGAAAAATCGTCGCGGTCGCGTGCGTGTAGAACTCGCGCAATGTCTCTTGCGTCGTGAACCCGAGGAATTCGACCGTGGAACCCGCGATGTTTTCGAGCGCTGCGCGGGCGGGACCTTCGCCGGCGATCTTCAGCGGCAGACCTCGTTCGTTGCAGGCGCGGATCGCGAGGTCGATCTTCTTGTAGGGCACGAGCGTCGAGGCGATGAAGAAATATTTTTCCTGTGGCAGGTGCCGATCGCGATTGGCACCTGCGGATGATATTGATTGGAACCAAAAATCATCAATCGGCGGATAGACGACATCAGCATCTCGTCGCCAGTAGAGCTCGACCCTTCGCTGCACTTCTTTCGACGCCGCGAGGAGGTGGTCCGGCCGGTCGGCTGCCTCGCTGTCCCAGATGCGAAGCTTGTGAAACGTATGTCCCAGGTACGCTCGGCGCATCGGTCCCAGCAGTCCCGTTCCCGCTCGGTCGAGCACGTCGTGCGTGCGGTCCCACAGGTAGCGAGCGGGGGAGTTCACGTAGCAGAGGTGCTTCGGGTTCCCATTCGTGATGATGCCGTGGACGAATGCCGATGAGGTGGAGAGGACGAGGTCGAACTCCGAGAAATCCCACGCCTCGACGGCACGCGCAAACCGCGAGAGGTAGAAGTGATGGTTGAAACGGTGAGCGCTGAGCGGCGAGCGTTCCGCGAATTTTTGGACGGTACTCGTTCGCACGCGATCCCTGGGAAACCAATCGCCCAATTTCTTCTCGTCGTAGAGCAGCGTGTAGATCGGCGCCTGTGGGAACATCTCCGCGAGAATGCGCAGAACTTTTTCGGCCCCTCCTCGCATGGTGAGGAGTTCGTGGACCAAGGCGATTTTCACAGTGAAAGCGTAGAGGAAAAATCCGAAGAACCAAATTCGAAATCCGAAACAATATCTACGGGTCGAATGATCAATATTTAAACATTTTTTGTTAAATTTTTGTTTCTAATTTCGTGCTTTGAGTTTCGGATTTCTATATCTTCTCCACATGCGTTTGCAAATTCCGTACTACAGGCAATCTCATCCCTTCAGCTGCGGTGCAGCCTGCAGCCGGATGCTGCTCGCGTTTTTCGGCATCCAGAAATCCGAGAAGGCGATCATGACGGCCATGGGGACTAATGAGCGGCGGGGCACGGCGCGCGGATCATTCACGGCGATGTTTCGCAGAGCGGGGCTCAAGTGCCGCGCGTACACGAAGGCGACGATGCGCGATCTTCGAGCCAGCCTCGAGCGAGGCATGCCGGCACTGCTGTTGATCTTCGATCCTACCGGCGACAAGTGGGGGCACTATGCTGTTGCGGTGGGACTCGAGCGAGGAAGAGTCCTGATGCACGATCCCGCCAATGGCAAGTACTTTGGGCTCTCCCAGAAAGAACTTTCGAAGCGCTGGCTCGGGTTTCGCACGCGATCGAAGGATGGGGGGTGGATGCTGACGATGAGGAAAGGAAAATAATCGCAGCCTTGGAAGGCTGCTCTCATTCATTTCAATGACACGCATACACGAGAGCGCCCCCTCCGCGGGCGCAATGGCGAGCATTGTCTTTTTCGTGTTTCCGCAGCTAGACTAGGCCGCTTTTGTCCTTCTCCGCGAGCTTCGAAGAACATTCTTAAAATGTATGTCGATTAGGAACATTGCCACCCGACTTCGTCCGCCTAAGGCGGACTTCGCCGGGCAAGTCATCGCTACTTCTCCATTATGAGTATTCGAAACATTGCCATCACCCGCCTTCGTCCTCCCGCATGTGCGGGACGGGACTGCGGACGGGCAGGTCGCGCATTCCATCTCTCTTCTATGTCAATTAGGAATATCGCCATTATTGCCCATGTGGATCACGGCAAAACCACGCTCGTGGATGCTCTGCTGAAACAGGGCGGCGCATTCAACGCGCATGAGGAGGTGGGGGAGCTGATCATGGACAGCGTGCCCCAAGAGCGCGAGCGCGGCATCACCATCTACGCGAAGAACTGCTCCATCCATTATACGGATTGTCGCATCAACATCGTCGATACCCCGGGCCACGCCGACTTCGGCTCCGAGGTCGAGCGCATCCTCCGCACGGTCGATTGCGTGCTCCTTCTTGTGGACGCTCAAGAAGGCCCGATGCCGCAGACGAAGTTCGTGCTGAAGAAGTCCTTGGAACTCGGCATCAACCCCATCGTCGTCATCAACAAGATCGACAAGCCCGCGGCGCGGCCCATGCAGGTTGTGGACATGGTGTTCGACCTCTTCGTGAAGCTCGGCGCAAACGACAAGCAGCTGGACTTTCCGTACATCTTCGCCATCGCCAGGGAAGGGGTCGCAAAGCGAAAACTGGAAGATGAATCGAAAGACCTGACGCCGCTCTTTGAACTGATCATGGAAAAAGTGCCGGAGGCCGCACAGAACAAAGAGGCGGTCTTCCGCATGCAGCCCGCCAGTCTTTCGTATGACAACTACCTCGGGCGCCTCGGCATCGGGCGCGTGTTTGAAGGAACGCTGAAGACCGGCGACAAAGTGTTCATCAAGCGGGAAGGGAAGGCGACGCGCAGCGGCAAAATCAGCAAGATTCTCATCAACGAAGGGTTGAAGAAAGTGGAAGTGCCGGAGGCGATTGCGGGCGACATCGTCACGGTTGCGGGCATCCCGGACATTTACGTGGGCGAGACCATCACGACGGATGAAAACGCAGAGATCCTCCCGGCGATCCAGATCGATCCTCCGACGGTGTCGATGACCTTCCTCGTGAACAATTCTCCCTTCGCGGGCAAAGAAGGAACGCTCGTCACGACGCGGCATATCAAAGCGAGGCTCGACAAGGAGCGCGAGACAAATGTCGGGCTCCTGGTGGAGGACATCCCGAATAGCGATAGCTACAAGGTCTCCGGACGCGGCGAGCTGCACCTCTCCGTGCTGATCGAACAGATGCGCCGGGAGGGATTTGAGCTGCAAGTCTCCCGCCCCGAAGTCATCATGCGTGACGGTCCGAACGGGAAAGAAGAGCCGATGGAGCAGGTGATCGTCGATGTGCCGGAGGAATTCACCGGCGGCGTCATCGACAGCCTCAGCCGCCGCAAGGGCGAGCTGGTCGATATGAAGACGGAAGCCGCGCACACGCGCCTGGAGTTCAAGGTCCCCACGCGCGGGCTCCTCGGGTTTCGCGGCGACTTCATCATCGACACGCGGGGGGAGGGGATCCTCAGCCACAGCTTCATCGCGTACGAGCCGTACAAAGGCGATCTCCCAGGCCGCACGCGCGGCTCCATCATCTCCATGCTCTACGGCGAGGCGACGGCTTACGACATTTGGAAGATCCAAGAGCGCGGGCAGATGTTCATCCTGCCGGGAACGGTGATGTACGAAGGGATGATCATCGGCGAGAGCGCGAAGGACCAGGACATCGTCGTGAACCTGACGAAGGGAAAGAAGCTCACGAACGTTCGCGCGTCCGGCACCGACGAAGCGATCACGCTGACGCCCGTGCGCCCGATGACCTTGGAGCAGGCGCTGGAGTACATCGCGGAAGACGAGCTGGTGGAGATCACGCCGAAGAACATCCGGCTCAGGAAAAAACTCCTGAAGGAACACGAGAGAAAGAGGGCGAAGTAGGTTTTGAACCGACAATTCTTTTCTCTATTTCTTGAGATCCGTGAGCGGACGCTTCGTTTCAAGATGCCCGCGGGTTCTCCGGTTTGATTTCATCCGGATACTGGAAACACTTCCTTCCCATCATCCTCTTCTATGATTGCTCCCGTTGAGTCTGCCGCTCGCATCGAACTTGCGACAGAGGTCATCCGCCACCCGCGTCGTCCTATTGCGAAACCGAAGCTTCCGTACGCCGAAAACTATCGCAACGAAATGATCGAGCGATTCGGTTCCGGCTTCGATCTACGGAGAGGTCCGCAAGACCCGGAAGACGCGATGGCCAATCACTCCTGAAGCAATTTCTCCTTCTCCTCTTTTGCCCACTTCTTGATCTCCGCTTCCCGCTTTCTTGCTTCCGAAAGCGTCTCGAATGATTCGTGGTAGATAATCTTCACCGGTAAGCGGCTGCGTGTGTACTTCGCGCCCTTTCCTGCGTTATGTTTTGCTTCCCGCTCGATGAGATCGATGCAAGTGCCTGCGTAGAGTGAGGCATCGGCACAGCGGGCCAAATAGAAATAATTGGTCATTTAGAATTCCTCTGAGACAGGCATGCCAACGTGTTTGCGGATTTTGACTGTATCGCGGATGGTCGCCTCAAGATCTTCTTGTAGCGAATCCATGCGCTTAGTAAGGCGGATTTCAACGCCATCGATTTTTTTATCGAGTTTGTGGATTGCAATTGTATTTTGAGCGGTTTGCTCGGCAACATCATTGATTGTTACGGAAAGATCCTGGTGCAAGTGATTCATATGCACCACGACATCCCGGAGAGTGATGTCTTTTTTCTTGCGAGCGCCGACTTGTTTCTTTTTCACCATGGGGAACGATGATAGGCCGGCATATTTATTGTCGCAACGATAGTCTTGGCGATCGGGATCGTGGCTTTCACTAGCTGCGAGTCTGTCCAATCCACGCAGCAGCGACCGCACTTCCAATCATGTTCGCAACGAGGTCCCAGCCCGTGTTGATGTAGCCACCGACATTCGTCCCGGGGATCATGAGCACCGCGGCAAACTCCAGGATCTCATTGAATGCGCCGAGTCCCATGCCGCCGAGCGCGCAGAGCGTCAGGACGCCGAGGCTGGGGCGGATCTTGGGCACTGCGGCCTTTAGGCATTCCCAGCACACGAGGGTGCAGACGGCAAATCCATACGCATGGATCACGTGGTCGTACTTCAAGTACGGCTTGATGAGCCATAAGCTGTAGAGCACCGGATACTCACCATTAAACGACTATCCCTCCGGCAGCAGCACGAGCCCGCCCATCATGTGCAGCAGTCCCCAGAGGGAGAGTCCCCAGAGCGTGGTCTGTGAAAAGTGCGCTCTTCGATGCACGAGGAGCGTGATGACGGCGAGAATGACGACGATGCCGAGGTAGAAGATGAACTCGGTGTTGTTGTTGCGGAATGAAAAGAACAGCGAGGCGACGAGATAGAGTCCGGTGAAGATCCCAACGGGCCAGAGAGAATTCTTTTTCATAGGCTGAGGATATCACGCTTGAGGATCTCAAACGACGTGTATCCGGATGACTGGTTGAAGTGTCCCGCCCCCGACACGACGCGAAGTTTTGTGTGGAGGTGATCCGCAAGTTCCCGCCCTTTCTCCAGCGTGATGTACGGATCGTTATCCGAGTTGCAGACGAAAAATTGTTTTGCATTTGCTCGAATGCGATCCCAATCGAATCCTCCCTTTACAAATGTCGTCATCAGATGATCGAACTGATTTCCCATCACGCCCATGACGGAGCCGACGAGGAATGCGGCACGGATGGGTTCTTTCACGAGTTCGAGCATCCGGAGAGCGAATGCCGATCCGAGGCTATGCCCGATGAAGATCGTATCGCCATGCACATCGTTCGCGTACCGCTCAAAGTGCTTCAACCACTCATCTTGGTTGGGCTCCTCCGCATTCGGAAAAGCGGGGACGATCACCCTGAATCCCTTCTGTTCGAGTTCTTTCTTCAACCACGGAAACCAATTTTCTTTCGGACTGCCGCCGACGCCGTGGAAAATAAAGACAGTATCGTTCACAACTCCGATAATATCATCTTCATCCTCTCCCACGCCGCATTCCTCGCCGCCACGTTTGCAGGGTCGCCCGCCGGGTCCTCGCCGCTGCGCATGAAGGCATGGCCCGCGCCGTCGTAGATCTCATAGTCGTAGGTCTTGCCCGCGGCTTTCATCTGCTTTTCGGATTCCGCAATCGTCGCATTCACGCGTTCATCCGCACTGCCGTAGAAGCCGAAGATGGGAGCGGAGACGTTGGCGTAGGCGGCCGGTTGCGTGGGGCCCGTGCCGTAGAAGACAAAGGCTGCGGAGAGATCGTCGTAGTTCGTTGCGAAATTGAAGGATTGCGCCCCGCCCCAGCAGAATCCCGCGGAGACCAGCTTGCCGTTTCCGGCCGGGAGCGTCTTGGCCCACTCGGCAACCGCTTGAAGATCCAATTGCACCAGTTCCGGTTTCAGCGCGGAGATCGCCTTCGTCGCGTCATCCGGACTCGGGAAATCGCTCGTGCGCGTGTACTGCTCGCTGAACTCCGAAAGCAGATCCGGTGCGACGGCGATATACCCCGCCTCCGCCACCTGGTCCGCCATGCCGCGCGCCCAGTCATTCAGGCCTTTGTTCTCGTGAATGAGGATGACGACGGGCGTCGGTGCATCTGTCTCCGGGTACACGACCCACGTGTGGATCGTCTTCCCATTGTTCTCGACCTCCACCCACTCCTGATGCCGCGGCGAATCATTCAATCGATCGACGGAGTTGCCCTGGGAAGAGTCGTCGCTGTGAGCGGCATCACTGCGCATCGCTTGATCGTCCATGGCATTGTTTGTCAGAGGCGTGCAAGCGGCGAAGAGAACGAGGACCGGGAGAAGAAAAATCTTTTTTGTCATCATCGAAAAGCATACCGAAACGAAGCTCGGCAGTAAACGAAGTTGTGGGGAAAATGTATTGCATTCCTTAATTTCACTAACGAGTTTAAACGAGATGCTTATTCCGAAAAGCTGTACCTGATCCAGACTTCAAATATTTTTCATAAATCGCTGCCTTTTTGCGTGTTTTGAAGGCAGCGAAATGCGCCATTTCCCATGGAGCAAATTTCGCAGTAGAGGAAATCTCGCCTCTATTGTGTCGAGCAAGACGATCATCGATGTCATCAGTTAAGCCTACATAGTTTTTGCCGTCTTTGTTCCTGAGAATGTAGACAAAGTGCCACATGGATTTAGTATAGATGGCTTGCCATCCATAGCGCAGCTCTACGAAAATAAGGCCAACCTTCGCTCCCTTCGGGAGCTACGGTCGGCATCCTTCGCTGCGCGAAGGATGGTGGGTCGGGCGGGGATC
>JACPYA010000029.1 GCA_016196295.1 Candidatus Peregrinibacteria bacterium
GGAGCAAGCTCCGGGGAACCCGCCCGATCCGAACGATCAGATCGTTCGGGCGGGTCAAACCATCGGCTTCGCTTGCAGTGCCACAGCACAAAAGCCCCTTGTCCGGCGTAGCCCCGCACTTGCGGGACGAAGTCGGATTGATTGCCAGTAAAAGCTAAGAAGCTAAAAAGCCAACAAGCTCAAAAAGAGTCCCACGAACATGGAACTCTTTTTAACAGTCTGACGAGAATTACTGCGCTTCGACGTCGGCCTCGGCCTCGGCCTCGACAGCAGCATCGCCCTGCGTGGCTTCGTCGTTCAGCATAGCCTCTTCGCTGGAGCTGGAGCTTTCTTCCATCGCTTCGTCGTCCGTCACCGATGCCGTGGGACTCTGGCAAGCGCCGAGCATCAGAGCTGGAAGGGCGAGGGCGACCAAAAACTTCTTAGACATAAGAAAGTGGGGAAATGGGTAGTAAAGTAAGGAGTAAATCCTACCGTGGAGCTTCCGTTCTTCAAAGACAATTTATATTACAAAACAATATTGATCATTCTTGTCAAAGTCCATTTCAGGTCTTACGCATGCGCCTTTTTGGCACGGCTTCGCGATAAGACCTCCAAGTGAATCTTTGGAAAAATATCAAAAATGGCGGCGTAGCGATACGAGTCCGGCGAAGTCCGCCTTAGGCGGACGTAGTCGGATCGCTACGCCGATATCTCCCCTATCTGCGTTGAACTTGCCTTTTTCTTGATCGCGAAGCCCGCATGAGAGCAGGAATCTCCGGCTTGGCCAAATCCGATCTGCCTCGCACGCGTGAGGATGGACAGTTTTTTTGGAACAAACATTTCTCGCACTGTCGATTGCGCGCGGTACAGATGGCACGACCGTGGCTGATAAGAAGTGTCGTGATGTCACCCCACTTCTCGCGCGGCAGTCCCGCCATCAGATCTTTCTCCACTTTGACGGGATGCGTGTGCTTCGTGAGGCCCAGCCTCTTCGCGACGCGCAGCACGTGGGTATCGACGGCGATTCCCTCGTTCTTTCCGAAGACCGCATAGAGGAGGATGGACGCGGTCTTTCTGCCAATGCCCGGCAGAGCCGTGAGTTCTTCCATGGTTTGCGGGATTTTCCCTCCATGCTTCTCGAGGATGATGCGGCAAAGCTCTTGGATGTACTTCGCCTTATTTTTGTACGTGCCGCAGGAGTGGATGTCTTGCTCCAGCTCCGCGCGCGGGACGCGGAGGTAATCCTCCGGCGTTTTATACTTCGCAAAGAGCGTTGTACTCACGATGTTCACGCGCGCATCGGTGCATTGCGCGGAGAGGATCGTGACGACCGCGAGATCGAGCGGCGTGCGAAAGTGGAGGAACGTGCGAGGCGGCTTGTAGACTGCCTGTAGCCTTCGATAGGCAACTTCGATAGAAATCTTTGCCATGCACGCAATGTAAAGTGGAAAGTGGAAAGTGGAAAGTTGTTTGTTTGCTTTGTTATTTTTCACTTTGCACTTTCCACTTTCATCTTTCCACTTGTCCAGTCAAGTAAACTCCTCTAGATCGAAACCCGAGGATCCGTATAGTCACCCCGTGCCGCAGCTTCCTCCCCTCACTGTCTTTGACTTGGAGACGACGGGGCTGGACCCGCGCAAGGGGCACCGCATCATCGAGATCGCAGGCGTGCGCATCGAAAACGGAATCATCAATCCTACATCGACATTTGTCTCGCTTGTGAACCCGGAGCGGGAGATCCCGTACGAGGCGAAGCAGATTCACAAGATTTCGGAGAGCGATGTCGCCTCTGCCCCGCGCATCGAACAAGTGTTGCCGAAGTTCTTGGAGTTCGCGCGCGGCACGGTCCTCGTGGCGCACAACGCGGTATTCGACATGGGTTTTTTGCAGATCGAGAAGGAGTTCTGCTGGGGATACGTCGATCTCCCGGAGTGTCTCTGCTCCATGCGGCTCAGCCAGTCGCTCTATGCCCGGGAGTTCCGCCACAGCCTCGATGCCGTCTGTCTCCGCCTGGGGCTCACGATGCCGGTACTCCGCCATCGGGCGCTGGATGACGCGATGCTGACCGCGCAGGCGCTCCTGAAGATGTGCGATGGGGGGAAGATCACATCTCTCGGGGAACTGCGAGAACGTGCTGGTCTTGGGGTATTGGTCCAGAAATAAGAGGACAAAGACGGACGGCAAGGATTCTTTGTCTTCCTTGTCATCTTTGTCATCCTTTACAATACCCACGTGGCTGCCCTGCCGATCCTCACCGGCGAAACGAACCCCATCCTTCGCACGAAGACGAAGAAGATTGCGAAGGTGACGAAAGCGATTGTAAAGTTGATCAAGGACATGGAGGAAACGATGGCCAAGGCCGAGGGCGTGGGACTCGCGGCGCCCCAAGTGGCGAAGTCCATCCGACTCTGCCTGGCCCTCCTGGATAC
>JACPYA010000023.1 GCA_016196295.1 Candidatus Peregrinibacteria bacterium
GAGTGCTCAAGCGAGGAGGAATATTCTTCGTGAGATGCAAGTCCGCTAAAGATCCTCTTTACGGAAAAGGCAAAAGAGTCGGGCCCGATATCTATGAGGACGGGCACATTCGCCACTTTTTCACAAAAAAATATCTGAAAGATTGTTTGAAGGGCTTTCGTATCAGTTCGCTGCGAGATACTCGCTCGGCAGAAAGCGCATTTGTAGAAGCAATCGCGGTCAAAATGCATTGAGTTGCATCGGAATTTCCTCGGTCACATCTCTCGCCGTGAATGCAAAACCCTTTTTCTCAGAAAGAATCACCGCCGCTCGCTTGATGACGCGGCTCGCCGTGATGCACGCATCCATCGGCACGCTCGGTCGCGACCGACGTGCCATCGGGTCCATCTTCTGCGCGATCAGCCCGGCGATGAGCCCCGCAAGCGCGTCACCGGTGCCGCCGACGGTGAGCCCCGCATCGCCGCCAGAGACTTCCTGCAGCGATCCGTCGGAGCCTGCAATCCGGTCTGTCGGTCCTTTGCAGTGGATCGTCACTGCATATTTTTTTGCGATGGCCGCGAGATTCTTGGGGTCTACTCCCAAGCGTTCCAGTTCCCCCATGTGCGGTGTCAGCACAGCGTTTTTTCCTTGTGCGGCTTCGAGCGTCCAGGACTGCAGTGCGGAGGCATCGAGCACGATCGCGCACGGCGCCGATGCGATCAGTTCGCGGATTATGTTCTGAGATTCTTGCGATCGGTCCAAGCCCGGTCCGATGACCGCGCTATCCATGGTCGCGAGGAGCTCGAGGAGAGGACGCAGATCTTTTTTCGAGATCTCATCGCCCGCGAATGGATGCACTTGAAAATTGAGGGATGTCATCCGCGCGATCTGCTGATGGAGAGCGGGAAGTGCGACGAAGACGAGATCGACCCCCGCGTGCTCCGCGGCCAGTGCCGAGAGCAGGGGAGCGCCGTGCATGGTTTTTGAGCCGCCGATGATCGCGACTTTGCCATTTTCTCCTTTGTGAGAGTGAGGATCTCGGTGCATGGGGTTATGGTACAGAGAGAGGATGACAGAGACGACAAGGATGACAAGGGCGACAAAGAAATATGCGCGTGCCCGTCTTCGTTGTTGCCCTTGTCCTGTTTCAGTCGAGCATTACTTACAGGCACGTAAAGATTTCTTTCCATATCGCTTCGCTGCGTCTTCGATGATCCGCAACAGTCCCTTGCGAAAGGTCGGCGCGTCGTACTGCATCGCGTGCGCGCGGATGGTCGCGGCATCGAATGACGAGCCCGAAAAATCTTCGATCGCCTGCGCGAGCGAGGCGGGCGCTTGCTCGGAGAAGAAGAGTCCCGTCATGCCTTCTTTGATCGTCTCCTGTGCGCCGCCGCGCGCGTAGGCGATCACGGGCGTGCCGCATGCCTGCGCCTCCAGGGGAACGATGCCAGCGTCCTCGTACTGCGGGAAGAGCAGCGCTTTCGCGCCGCCGTAGAGCACGGGGAGATCTTCGTCCCGCGCGAAGCCGACAAACTCCACCGTCGGTCCCGCGAGGCTCCTTAGCCGCGCTTCATCTTGTCCCCGTCCCACGATTTTGAGCGGGAAGCGCATCGCGTTTGCGACGGCGATGAGCAGGTCGAACCGCTTGTAGGGGACGAGGCGGCCGAGTGCCAGGAAGTAACTTCTTGGAGCCATCTTGAAGGGGCTCTTCAGGAAACGGTCGGAGACCGGCGGCGGCAGGATGACGCTCTTGCGTCCATAAAATTTTTCGATGCGGTCCTGCGTCTCCTTGGAGTTCGCGATGAAGACATCGACGCGCTTCGCGGTCGTGAGGTCCCACCGTCGCAGCATCTTGAGTCTGCGTTTGATCGCCGGGCGCAGCACGGCCGGGACCTGAAAATCATCCAAATATCGGTCCTCCATCTCCCACGCGTAGCGCATGGGCGTGTGGCAGTAGCAGACGTGCACGCTGCTGCTCGGCGGGATGATCCCCTTGCCGACGGCATGTGACGAACTGAGGATGACGTCGTAGCCCTTTAGATCGATGCTCTCAACTGCACCCGGCATGAGTGAGAGCAGCCACTGGTGATTCGGCACAAGTCGGTAGAGGGTTTGGAGCGTGCTCGTCTGGATGCGCGCGCGGGAGAGCGGACCTAAGCGTCCTCTGCGTGCGACCGTCGTGAAGAGGGGCGCATCGGGCCAAACCTCGCGGAACTCCGCGATCACATGCTCGGCGCCGCCGAAGACGGTGAGCCAATCTGCGACGAGGGCTATATTCATGTTTTGATTGTAACGGTGAGGAGACCAAAGAGACCAATGAGACCAAAGAGACCGAGGAGGTGCAAAAAAGAAGCATCGTTGGTCTCATTGGCCTCCTCGGTTTCCCCGGTCTCATCTATCATTCCCGCCGTGCCTTTAAAGCCGTCCGTCCGTCTGCCGCGCCGGTTCAATCGTCCCGTGACGAAACAGACGAAGCGATTTGTCTCGCGCCGTCACCAGCGAAGGAAAGACCAGAGGCGCGAGCGGCTGCGGCGCACGGCGAGGCGGATGCAGCGGGTGGCGGGGGATTGGCGCATCATTTTTCAAAAGTGGGTGATGCTGACGCTCGCGTGTTTCTTCCTCTTCTTCGCCGGGCTTATCGTCTTCTCGCCCATCGTCCAAGTCCGCGAGATCCGCGTGCAGCGCACGAACGTGCGCATCGATGCGGAGAAAGTGCAGCGCGCGCTCGCGCCGATCTTCGGCAGGCATCTGCTTTTCCTCTCCACGCAGGACGTCACGGAGCTGCTGCGCACGTCCGTTCCCGACGTCGGCGAGATCGGAATCAACAAAGATTACCCCTCGCGCATCACGGTGCGGATGACACTTGAGCCGATCACCGCGCGGCTCGTCATCGTCTCGCCGGATCCACCGCCGGAGGAAGCGATCCCCGAGGAGCTCGCGCTGAACGGATCCGGATCTGCCATCGAGACTGCGGGGCAGGACTTCCTCACCGTGAATGGACGCTACATCGTGCACCCGAGTCCCGCGGGCCTCGGCGATCTCCCGGTCCTTACCATCGTCGATTGGGGCGTGCGTCCGGGTGCCGGGCAGCTCTTGGTCCCGCCGGATTTCCTGCAGGCCATCTACAGCGCGGAGGAAACTTTGCGCGAGCAATTTGGATGGGAAACCTCCGAACGTGTTGTCTACATCCGGGCGCGCGAGTTCCACCTTGACACGCAGAAGCTGGCACTGTGGTTCGATCTGAAGAGTCCGCTTCCCGAGCAGTTCGCCCGCTTCAAGCTCTTCCTCCAGTCGATTCCGGAAGGGGAGGCGAAGGAGTACGTGGATCTGCGATTGAGTGACAGGATTGTCTACAAATGATTATCCATAGAGGAGACCAAAGAGACCCGTGAAACCAAGGAGACCAAGGAAGTGCTTTGCATGAGGTTCAATCGTTGGTCTCATCGGTCTCCCTGGTCTCATTGGTTTCCACTCAAGGCCTATCGAAGGGACAAATCGACTACCCAGGCCATCCTTGACAGCCCCGTCAAGTCATCGCAAAAAAGTGGAGGAGAGCCTTTGCAGACGAGCAAGCCGTCCCTAGAGTGTTCCGGATGTTACCTTCGGTCCTGTCGGTCCTGCTGATGGGGATGCTTCCGGTGCTCGGTGTGCAGACGACCGATTCGCTGACGCTCAGTAATCTGACGATCGCGTCACCCTCTCCGCTTCTTGCGGCAGAGTCTCCGCGGACGTTCACCCTGCAAGGGCCGTTCTCGGCCTCCGGCGTCCTCGTGATAGATTTTGACAGCGGCCAGATTCTCTTCGAGCGCGACGCGCGCGTGGCACGCCCCATGGCGAGCCTCACGAAGCTCATGACAGCCTTGTTGATCGTGGAGGAACACGGTCTCGATGAGTGGGTGACGGTCCCCGGCGGCATCAAATGGATGGATGGCACGGTCGCGTATCTCGCGGAGGGGCAGCAGTTCACGGTCGGCGATCTCCTCACGGCCATGCTCGTAGCGTCCGCGAACGATGCTGCAGAGACCCTCGCCGTCTACCACAGCGGATCGTCGCAGGCATTTGCAACGGAGATGAATGAACGCGCGAAGTCGCTGGGGCTCAAGCAGACATCATTCGCGAATCCCATCGGGCTGGATGCCGAGTACCAGTGGTCTACGCCCCGGGACATCGCGTGGCTCTCGACCTTCGCCATGCGCAATCCGGAGATTCTGAAACGCATGAGCATGCGTGGCGCGCGCATCGAGAGCCGGGATGGCACTGCCATCTACCTCACGCACACGCATGCCTTCATGCACGAGGATAGCAACGTGATCGCCGGCAAGACCGGCACGACGATCGGTGCCAATCAGTGCCTGATGTCCCTCGTGCAGAGCGGAGACAGGCGCTACCTGGTGGTGCTCCTCAACTCCCTTCAGCGTTACCGAGACATGCGTACGATCTTGAATGAGCTGAGCCCTACTGACGTTCTCTAAGTCCCATGATGAGCCCTCTCCAGCATCGGCTGGGACTGCGTGTCCGTCTGCTGTGCATCGCAGCGTTTTTCGGCGCCTCGCTGCTGCCGCCGTACGTCCCGAGCTCCGCGCTCTCGATGGAAGAGACGGCCGTGCCGGCCGATCAGTTCCTGTTCGTCGAGGACGGATTTCTCATGAAGTCGTCGCCGCTGAATCAACAAGGCGCGCGACTCGCGTACTCCGAGAGCGTCGTGCATACGGTCCAGGAGGGCGACAGTCTGGAGAAAATCGCCGGTCGCTACGGCATCTCCGTGCTCACGATCCAGTGGAGCAACAATCTCGACCGCGGCACGACCATCCGTCCCGGCGATGAACTTCTCATCCTCCCCGTCGATGGCGTGATGCACACGGTGAAGAAAGGGCAGACGCTCTCGCGCATCGCGCAGCTCTACGACATCGCGGCCGAGGACATCGCGCGCCAAAACGGCATCGAGGGGGGCTTCATCATCGCGGGACAGCAGCTGATCGTCCCCGGGGGCAAGCCGATCGTCGGCGGCACGACTGTCGCGTCGGCGGATAAACCGTTGCAGTTTGGCGACAACATCCCGAACGCGGATGTGAAGCTGAAACCTAAGGTTCCCATGCAGCTCGCCGGCAAGGCCCCGCCGGAGGTCGAGGCGGCCATCACGCTGGGTGTCCTCCAGCTGCCATGCAATAACTGCTACTACACGCAGTACTACCACGCCGGGCACTACGGCGTAGACATCCAGACGAAGGGCGGAGGAGCGATCTTCGCCGCGGAGGCGGGCACGGTCGTCCGCGCGGACATCGGGTGGAACGGAGGCTACGGCAACGTGGTGGAGGTCGATCACGGCAACGGGCTCATCACGCTCTACGCACACAACCGTGATCTCTACGTGAAAGCAGGGGAGAGTGTGTCGCGCGGGCAGGTGATCGGATGGATGGGCAACACCGGACGCGTCTACGGCCAGACGGGTATCCACACGCACTTCGAGGTGCATTTGAACGGCGTGAAGAAGAACCCCATGCTGTACTTGGAGTAGGTATTAGGTTTTAGGTGATAGGGATGAGACGTCTAAAACCTAATCCCTAATCCCTAAAACCTTCCATTGCCCTTTCTTGTTAAATATGCAGTTCTGTGCTATAATAGCTTCAACATGAACATCCACAAAACTCCCGTCTGGAAAGCTATTTTCTCCTCGGAGCAACTGCGCTCGACGGTCCTTTTGTGGGTGATCGTTGCCGGGGTGTGTGCGGTGCTCGCAAATGTCATCGCGGCGGCGTTCCTGTAAGGCGTTCTGCCATGGTAGTCTCTTTATATGGAAAATTTTTCTGATGATTACATGTCATGTTCTTCTGAACGACGTGAATTAGTGATCACAGAAAAAACACGAACATGCGAAATTTTTTCCATTCTGTGGAAACAGTGGGTAGATACCAGAGCATTCACCTTGTCCGAGGAAACTGATCAACTTGTTCAGGTTCCTCTGCACAGGCCCGGGTTCCCGGAGTCTAAGGATGATTGCGATGTTATGCTGAATGCCTATCGTAGAAATGGGATAGAGAGCCGTGAAGAACTTCTGGAACTTATGTGGATGCGAAATGTTAAAACCGGTTGCGAACATGATTGCCACAGATTTTTATCCTCGCTCGAAGTTAATGAAGAGTTTGAATCTTCTCTCACATTCGAAGCTAGATCTGTTTTGGAAGAGTGTCGTCAAAAACTAAAAAAAATAGCTTGGAAAAGAATTGGGTAGTCGAATGGCACATCGCTCGCGAGCGATCGTGGCGGAGCTGACGGGACTCGAACCCGCGACCTCTTCC
>JACPYA010000024.1 GCA_016196295.1 Candidatus Peregrinibacteria bacterium
GGA
This sequence comes from Candidatus Peregrinibacteria bacterium, assembly GCA_016196295.1. Classification (GTDB taxonomy): domain Bacteria; phylum Patescibacteriota; class Gracilibacteria; order Peribacterales; family Peribacteraceae; genus JACPYA01. Next base: position 4 of record JACPYA010000024.1, read on the forward strand.
GCAAGCTCCGGGGAACCCGCCCGATCCGAACGATCAGATCGTTCGGGCGGGTCAAACCATCGGCTTCGCTTGCAGTGCCACAGCACAAAAGCCCCTTGTCCGGCGTAGCCCCGCACTTGCGGGACGAAGTCGGATTGAACACCATGATTAGCAAACTCAACGAAGAATCTCCTGCAAGCCGCAAGCTACCAGCTACAAGCTCATCGTGATCTTCCTCTGGCTCCCCCTTGGCTTCGTGATTCCAACGCTCTGCGGTTGGACGCTCCTGCGGCTGCTGGAAGGTCGTCATCCCGTTCTCTTCGCGCTTGAGCGCTGGGTGATGGGTTTCCTGCTCGGGACGACGCTGACCATGTACCTCACGGTGATGGCACAGATCGCCGGACTCATCTCCTTCACGAAGATCGGCTTTCTCACCGTGCAGATCGCTCTTCTGCTTCTGCTCGAAGGACTCTTTCTCTGGAAAAGAAAAACAATCGCGGCACCCAGTCCCCGCCCGCAGCCCATCCCCTCTCTGACGGGATGGAAAAAGATCGGCTTCATCGTGATCGGCGTCTGGATCGCGATCAAAGTCGTGACGGGGATCCTGCTTTTGACGACGACTCCCGTGTACTTCGACGATGTCTTCAACAACTGGAACATGCGCGGGAAAATATTTTTCGAAACGAAAGAGCTGACGCTCGTGATGGAGGCAGGCAACGAGATCCTCTCCGTCGGCGGAGTGGGTTCCTACCCGCCGACGGTGCCGCTTCTGAAAACGTGGTTCGCGACGCTCGCGGGCAGATGGCACGACGGACTCGTGAGCGCCCCGCACATCCTCTGGTATCTGGCCGCGACCCTCCTCGTGTACTTTTTCTTGCGGCGACAGAGCTCGTTTTGGATCGCTTGTCTCGGTGTCTACGTGCTTGCGAGCATCCCGCTCTACTTGATCCACGGCAGCACGCCGTACGCCGATGTTTTCCTCTCCGTCCACGTCTTTATCGCCCTGACGTTCCCCTTCTCGGCTGTAAGCGCGAAGACGCGGGAACATCGGCTCGCATTCTATCGCCTGGGGGCGGTCGCCGCCGCGATGCTCATCTTCACGAAGAACGAGGCGCTGGTCCTGCACTTGCCCCCGATCCTCCTCGTAACCGGACTGGCGCTGCTCTGGAATCTTCAACGCAGAGAATTGTCGCTGCGAGACACACTCGGCATCGGCGCACGGTATGGCATCGCGGTCGGTCTTGTGGCGATCCCTTGGATTTGGTTCAAGTGGATGCACAATCTTCCCTTTGGCAATGCGAAAGACATTCCCCTCTCGGATTTTTCGTGGCAGGAGGGCGTCCTGTATTCGATCTCGATCAATACCTTCTTCGAAGGGAATTGGATCTTCCTCTTTCCATTCTTGCTCGCGCTCTTCGTTTTTTCCAGGCAACGCGCATGGCGCACGCCCGCGGTGATGTTCACGGTGTTCCTGCTCATCGTCTACGGGATGCAACTGCCGATCTACCTCTTCACGGGGATCTCCACCGAAGCGCTGCAGCAGACGGGCTACGCGCGGGGACTGATCCACCTCGTGCCGATCTCGGTGGTGCTCATGGTGATGCTGCTGGAGGATCTACTTAGGAGAAAGCGTTTGATAGCCTGACGAGGAAACCAAGGAGACCAGGGAAACCAATGAGACCGAGGATTTTTTGGCGTCCTTGGTCTCATTGGTCTCTTCGGTTTCATCGGTCTCCTCCTCAACTCACCCAATGACAACATCCCTTCTCCTTGCTACAGTTCCTCCATGCCCTCGTACGCAGCGATCCTCGGACATCAACCGCAGATTTCCATCGCAGAGCTCGCCGCGTTCGTCCCGGGATTTTCATTAAAGAAGAAGATCGGCAAATCGATCGCGGTCTTCGAGAGCAGCGCCGACCTCACGCTGGAAGATTTCATGAAAGTGGGCGGCACCATCGTCGTCGCGAAGAAGATCACGGATGGAGCGGTGACGCTGGAGGATGTGCCGCAGATGCTCGTGAAGGAATGTGCGACCATCAAGGGGAAAATTACGTTCGGACTCCGTGCGTACGGGATCCCCCGCAAGAAAATCCGCGAACTCTATCGCCTCGCAAAAGACGCGCTGAAGAAGAGCGGCCGCCCCTCACGCTACGTCGGAACGGAACGCAGTCCCGCGGCGGCGGTGCTGCTTCACGACGCGGGCATGCTGGATGCCTCGCATGGGTGCGAGATCTTCCTTGCATCGGATGCCGACGCGGCGATGGAGAGCGAACTGCCCGAAGATGCAGAGGCATGGATCGGCCGCACGATCTTCGCCCAAGACGTGGATGCCTACAGCAAGCGCGACATGCAGAAGCCCGCGCGCGACACGACCGTCGGCCTCCTGCCGCCGAAGCTCGCGCAGATCCTCCTCAACTTCGGCGTCTTCGTGAGTAAAAGAAATGCTGGAACGAAAGACCAGCCATTTGCGATCTACGATCCCTTCTGCGGCACGGGCGTCATCCCCATGGAGGCGCTTCTGCGCGGCTGGCGCGTGTTTGCCTCCGATACGTCGCAGAAAGCGGTGAACGCCTGCACCAACAATCTCGAGTGGCTTCGAAAAGAGGAGAAGATCCTGAAGCGCGACGTCGCGAGCGAGGTCTGGAAGCACGACGCATCGAAGCCCTTCGTCCCGCCAGGCGGGACTCAGGGCAAGCCCTTTAAAGAACTTCCCGATGTCATCGTGACGGAGACGACGCTCGGGCCGGCGCTGACCGAACGTCCGCCCATCAAAGACGCGCAGAAATGGAAGACGGAGAACGAGCGCATCCAGATCGCCTTCCTCGAAAATGTCGCGAAGACGCTGCCGGGCGTCGCCGTCGTCTGCACCTGGCCCGTGTGGTACCACAGCAAGGGGCAGATCCACCTTGAGAAGGCATGGGACAAGCTCCACGATCTGGGTTTCCGAGCGACGCTCCCGCCGGGGATCGCATCGGATGTGGAGGGAAGGCTCTCGCTGATCTACCGGAGGCCGGACCAATTTGTTGGACGGGAAATAGTCATGCTTCAAGCAAAGAAGTGAAGATTGGGAAGACGAGGAAGACGGGGAGGCTTGGAAAGAGGTATGCTACAAAAGATGAATGAGCGTCCGTATCAAAAATTGATTGTATGGCAGGAAGCGCACAAACTTTGTGTCTGGACATATAAGATCACTTCTCGATTTCCCTTTGAGGAGAGATTTGAATTGAGAAGCCAAATGAGAAAATCATCTTCAAGTGTTCCAACAAACATTGCTGAAGGAAATATCAAGCGTTCTGCCAAAGATCAAAAACATTTTCTTGAAATCGCAGAAGCATCGCTTGAGGAACTGCATTATCAATATCTGCTTTCAAAAGATTTAGGGTACATCACGCAACAGGAATTTGATGAAGCAGATGATAAGATCCAAAGAACGGGGTTTCTTATTAGAAAATTGCGATCATCTCTATCCTGATCTCCTCCCCGTCTTTTCAGTCTTCCGCGTCTTCCTTGTCTTTCTCAAAATCTCTTCGGCGAATCGTCCGGTGGATCGTGATCCTCTTCTGCATCTGGCATGGTTCCGCTATCGCGTTCTACAGCCTGCCGCCGGACACCGAGAGCGCAACCCTCAATGAAATCCGCCGCGTCACGATCCGGCTCTTTCGCCCGTACATGCTCGCGACGAGCCAGTGGCAGCAGTGGAACCTTTTCGCGCCCAATCCCCTTCGCCGCGTCGTGCGCTACGTCATTCAAGTGCGCCAAGCGAATACCTGGAAGACGATCGCCGTCCTGGATAGCGGTACGATCGAGTGGTGGAGGGACGCCGATGAGCTGAAGCTCCTTCGCCGCCTTGAAGACGGAGAGGAATACTGGTACCCCGTGCGCAATCGCTACCTGGAAGAGTTTTGCATGCAGCACACGATCCGCCGGGACACGCCCATCCGTCTCGTCTATCACTACTACGTGATCCCGAGAAACGACCACCCGATGCCGCTCTCGTGGTGGAAAAGCTGGGGACCAGAGTGGAAGAAGAAAGTCGGCGCCCAGACCGTCTGTCCTCCGAGGCAGGAAGCAAATGCAGGTCCACGTGATACATCAGCCCATGCTCAGGTTTCCCTTGCCGAGCCCGGCGAAGCGGGATCGCCATCGATGTTCGCGATAAGTTTTTACCGACCCATGTTCTCTCTCTCCGCGAAGTCGGGCACACCATGATACGGCTACGCGATATCTCCACTAGGCAATTTGTCGCAACAATGACGCACTATGTCGGCGCAGCGCTGCGCCGATATCGCGTTCATCATGAGCGACCATTGATTTGTTTCATTCGCGAAGCCGCATGAACGCTATCCTCAAGCGCATCGAAGGCTTCTTCTTCCGTCCCATCTCCGCCTCGGGCTTCGGCCTCATGCGCATCGCGTGGGCGGCGACCGTGCTGATCTACAGTCTCGGCCAGCTGATGGATGTCGCGCGCTACTACGGCAGCGACGGCATCCTCCCGCCGAGCATCGAGCATATCGTCTCGCGCGAGCCCTACCGCTACACGCTCTTTGACTATGTCGTCGATCCGCAGGCCGTCGTGATCGTGTACGTCATCATGCTCATTGCGTGCGTGTACGCGATCATCGGCGTGTATCCCCGGCTCATGACGATCGTCGCGGCCCTCCTGCTCTTCTCGTTCCACGAGCGAAATCCCCTCTCGCTCGGCGGCGGCGACACGGTGCTCAGGAACGCCGGCTTCCTCCTGATGCTCGCGCCGTGCGGCAGAGCGTTTTCCAAGAGACGATGGCGGCTCCAGTGGGAACGCTGGCGCACGAAGCTGCCGCTCCTGCCGCCGGCGACGATGCCCGCGTGGCCGATGTGGCTGATGCTCTGGCAACTCATGGTGATTTACATCACGACGGCGTGGGATAAATCGCTCGGCGACATGTGGCTGAATGGAACGGCCGTCGGCTCCGCGCTGCTCCACACCCACTTCGCGCGGTGGCCGCTCTCCTGGATGATGGTCATCGCCGTCGGCTCGCCGATCTATACGTATGGCACGCTCATTTGGGAATTTGCATGGGCGCTCCTGCTTCTTCCGAAACGGATTCTCGAGGCGCTAAAACTGTCCCACGGAACGGTGAAACGCGGACTCCTGATCGGAGGCATTCTCTTCCATGGCGGCATTTTCATCCTCATGGACGTCGGCTCCTTCTCGCCCGCGATGCTCACCGCATATCTGGGAGTTCTGACGGAAGAAGACTTCAAAGCATTGCGATCATGGTTCAATAACATTTGGCTGCGAACCAAAAACCAAAAACCAAAAACCAATAAACCCAAAATCGCAATTTTATACGACGGCCACTGCGGCCTCTGCCAGCGAAGCGTCTTTACCCTCGAAATGCTCGACCACTTGCATCGCCTGCGGCCCGTGGATTTCCATGACAGCGAACAGAAGAGAAAAATCGCTTCCGATATCGCTCTCAAGGACCTCAATCGCGCGATGCACATCAAGCTCCCGGACGGCCGCACGTATCAGGGATTTTACGCAGCGAGAGTGCTCGCGTGGCACCTGCCCGTCTTCTGGCTCCTGGCGCCGTTCCTCTACCTCCCCGGTGTCTCCTTCATCGGCAACAACGTCTACAAGCGCATCGCGCGCAATCGCCGCAAGTGCACCCACGAGAGATGCGCGATGTAGATGCAACGGTGACTACTGTTTCTTTTGGAGCATGTGTGTGCGCATGAATTTGCTTGGAAAAGGATCTGCATACATCAGGGTGCTCGAGGCAACATGTGGCAGGACATCTCGCAGTCGATCGTCGGTAAAATCTGGCTCTACGATGCACAGATACTGGAGCGAACGAGATTTTTGCAGGGCTCGCAGCTCATCGAGCGTGACTTCCGCGCCGTTCGCAAGCCCCAAGTACTCCAGATGATCCATCTCTGCGATGTGCCGGAAACTTTTTTCCGTGAGATTTCCGTCCGTAATACAAAGCTGTCGCACCATATCGCTGAAGAGTCGGTGCTTTGTAGCGATCTCTGCAATCGCAGCATCATCGATCTTTCCAAGAGAAAGGCTGCAAATGGGATGCTCTTCCATCGTGGATCGGAAATCGACATGTGCATGAGGATCGAATCGTTTCATCGCCGCCTCCGCGGCATTGATGCAATTTTCTTCATGCAGTGCTTCGCCAAGTTTGGCCGCGCCGTACGCAGCCAACACAATGGAAGCGAGCAACGCGCGCATGCCAAACTGGATATGAGATACCGCTTTGTCTGCGGGAGCATTTGCAGAGTTTGTCGCTTCTGGCCGCGGAGATTCAGGACTCCATCGCGTCATGTTTTCCGCCTCGCACAAGGCAAGCCAATTGACTCTCCTTCAAACCACCATACTATTTTGAGTTAAACCTTCCCCCTCTCATTCCCTATGCTGAAACCTCTCTCGTCGAGGTCCCTCGCACTCGCGGCGGGCCTCAGTTTGCTGCTGTCCGGCGTTCAAGTCATCAGTTACGCGCAGGAAGTGGATGAGACGATCGACCTCTGCATCCGTCCGGGGGGCATCGTCTTCGTCATGGGCGAAACATTCCGGAGGATCCAATGTCGTGGCGCGGGCTCGCGGATCGTGACGATCAACCTCCAAGGACCGGAGGGAGAACCGGGGCCGCAGGGAGAACAGGGACCGCAAGGTGAACCTGGACCGGAGGGACCGCCTGGGCCCCCGGGAGAGCCTGGAGCAGAGGGAGAGCAAGGTCCTCCTGGAGAGCCCGGACAGCAAGGTTCTCCCGGCACACCCGGACTACCTGGTCAAAACGGAACAGATGGCACGGATGGCGTGAGTGGATGGGAAAAAATCATGCAATCCACCGCGAGCGATGACACGAATCCCAAAAATCTGAGTGTAGGCTGTACTCCCGGAAAGAAGATTCTCGGTGGCGGAGCGAGCACCGCCACAAACTCCGGCACCATCCTTCTGCAACAAAGTTTTCCTCCGGACGACAGTTCCTGGCGGGGAGATGCCAGAACGGATGGCCTCTCTGATCCATGGTCATTAACGGTCTACGCCATCTGCGCAACGGTGAATCCGTAATCTCAAAAATCTCGCGATCAAAAAAACGGGGCCCTCCGGCCCCGTTTTTCGTTCATGACAGAATGGATTACAGCATCGCGTCGATCGCCTGCTTGAATGTTGCGAACGGCACGGCGCCGGAAATGATCTGGCCCTCGCCATCCGGACCGATCAGCCAGAAGCCCGGCGTCCCGCTGACACCGGAAGCAGAGCCATCGGCCATGTCCTGCGCGACTTCGCCCGCGTGTGTTTTGCTATCGAGGCAATTATTAAATGTAGCGGTATTGAGCCCGAGATCCGCCGCGTACTGCTTGAAGAGCGGCGCTGCATCCGCCACATTGCTCCAGGTTGGGTTTGTCTCGAAAAGCTGATCGTGCATCGCCCAAAATTCGCCCTGGTCGTCCGCACACTCGGACGCGAGTGCGGCGGGCTCTGCATTGGGGTGGAAACTGAGCGGGTAATCGCGCACGACGTATTTGATCTTGCCCGTATCGACGTATTGGGACTTGATTTGCGCGAATGTCTCCGTGAAGTGCCGATGGCAGAACGGGCATTGGTAATCCGTAAATTCGACGAGCGTCAGCTGCGCATTTTCATCGCCGAGGACTGGGTCGTCATCGGTCGTTGGCGGATCGAAATTCGTCGGCTCAGCCGGAACGGCCGGAGCATCCGGCACTTGGACGACGGGCGGATTGTCTCCCGCCGCCGCGATGGTCGTAGTGCCGGAGGGATTGAACGTGCCGATGCCGTAGCCGACGATGAGGCCAACAAGCCCAAGCGTGACGGCAAACCACGGGTTTCCCGCGGTGCTGTAGCCCGAAGATTGTTCAGTGGTGAGAATGGTTGGCATGGAAGAGGTTGAAAAAAATAAGAGAGAATCTCGCCGTAGTCCCGCGTCTCGGCCATGAGCTCGAGGCCGAATGGCACGTGCGGGACGAAGGCGGATCTTACTGCTTCAGCACGACCGTGGTGACTCCTGTAATGCCGGGAGGGCTTTCTGTGGTTTCAATCGGAAGTGCTTCGTTTTCAGGAATGACAAGTTCAAACGGCTCCGGCTCTACTGGAAATGCGGGCGCGAACACCTCCTGCACAACATGTGCAGTGTCGGTGATTTCTACAGTTGGCTCCGTGTAACAATGTCCGCTCGCGCACGGACTCTCTCCCTGATTTTGTGCCGTGCTCATCGTCACCCAGGGGCAATCCGTCGCGTTCTCAAGCGAAATCGGCAGTTCACCCTCCGGGGCAACCGCTTGCGCAAGCTGCACGAAGCAGAGGTTTGCAACGAGGAGATGAAAGACAAACATCACGCCAATGAAGTGTTTCAAGCTCATTGGAACTATTATAGAGGAAATCCGGCAAAAGAGGCATCCTCACAAACTCTCACACCCCTCCCCATCGTTATCCCCATCCAATCCATGCACGTCCGACCCTGTCATTTCCAAGCAGTAATCCATCACGGATTGCGCTTCGCCGTGGGAGGAGAAATCTGAACAATTGTAGACATCCGCAGTGCAAATGATCGTGTCCGCTGAAGTTTTTGCCTGGGTCTTCGCCGTGGTTTTCGCTTCCGTCTTCGCCTCCTTCATGAGTGGCGATGCGTCGCCATGGCAATGATGCTCGCCCGTTTTTTTCACCGTATGACATCCCGATGCATCGGTGCCGCCCGAGTGAGCGAGAGCGGATGCATGCAACAGCGAAGCAATCAATCCCGTGGCGACGAGGATCCTCTTCATGACGTGAGCGTGAAGCCGATGACGAGCGCGGTGCCGAGGATGACGGAGCCGAGGACGACCGCCATGCTCATGTTCCCCTTCTCGATCTCCTTCCATTCGTTGATCGGACTGATCCAGGAAAAAATCTTCACAAGAATCCCGAGCGCGACGGCCATGGAGATGGCGCCGGTGACCGCCCAGCCAAACGTGATGAGATACTGCAGGAACAGATGGGAGACGTTCATATAAAGATGGAGGGAAGAAGCGATATCCGGATACGACTGCGAGAAGCATACCGAAAGGATGCAGAGCTGCTCTGCACTTGGCTTGCACGACGCGGCAGTACAGTTTGTGCAGGAGTATACTGCCTCCTATTCGTTTCGCTCTGCCGTCATCGGCTGTCACGGTTCTGCTCTTCACCTTGAGTGTGTCCGCATACGCGCAGCGTCTTCCGCCGCCAAAAGGTGATCTAAAACCACCTCCGGCTTTCACCGTTCCACCTCCGCCGCCGCCCTCATCATCATCGAAGCCGGCGGACAATCCGCCGCCTCTCGGAACCGTCGGCACTGCGCCGACTGCTTCTTCACAGATGTCCCTCTCGGACCAGAAACCACTGGAGAGCTCATCGCAGATGACGGAGATTCCTCGTTCCTCATCGTTCTCTTCGGAAGAAGTTTTGGATCCAGTGTCCGGGAACGACGAGCGCTCGTCCGTGTCTTCGCGCAGAAATCGCGTGCCATCTTTTCCTTCTTCCTCAGCGCGCTCATCGAGCCGTCCAGCCCTCTCCTCGTCTGCACTCGCGATTTCATCCCCACAGCGTTCAAGCAGCAAAACGGCTGCGGTGCGGTCGTCCGTCCAGGCGGTCCTCGAACCAGTGCGAAGCAGTGCGCGCTCTTCATCATTCTCTTCTTCATCCGGCACGATTGTCATGCCGCTCATCGAAAAGACAGAACGTCCTTCTCTTTTTAGACGCGACAATTTTGGATACTCCGTTCCCATCCTGCCCGCAGAAAGCGTCACGACTCCCCGGACGGTGTCGTTCCATCTGCAAACAGTGCTCACAAATCTCCTCCTCGCACTTTTTTCGACTGCCGTACTGGGGCTTTCCACGACGGTGCTGACGGTCATTCGCGGATCTGCATCTGCACGGCGCTTCCTGCGGCGCTTGCCGCTCAGCCTCGCAGCCTTTCTGGCATTCCTGGGACTGCGTGCATTTCTTTCGCCGACGGCGTTCGCTCAGACGGGCTCGGGCTCTGGAGCGGATCCTTTCTCTTTTGTCGCCCTCTACGGCATGCTCTTCTTCGTCGTCGCGGGTGCGACGAACTTCGTGTGCAATAACCTCGTGGCGGCCGAGGGCGCAGTGGTGGAGCGGTTCTTCCTTCCGACGCGGGACGCGCAGAGCAAGGAACGGGCTCCCTGGAAACGCTCCGTCATCTTGATTTTCCTCTTCTTCCTTCTGTACGCAGCAATCGGCGCACACATTAACACGAGTTTTTCACTTCTCCCCCTCGCGCAACCGGGCATCGCGCTCGTCGCTCTCGCGACGATCGTGATCGCGGCCTATGCCAAAGACGGCATGCGGTTCGCGCTCGCAGCGCATCAGCACCGGGGACGATGGCTGGAAGCTAATCTAGTCGGCCTCCTGCTCGCGATGCTCAGCATCTGGATCACGAGAGCGCTGCAACTTTCGCCCGGCTACTTATTCGGCATTCCGGCAGGCGTCTTCATCGTGGTCGGTTTGCATCGTGAACGCGAAGGACTCTTCGAGTGGGCGGGACTCCTGACGATGCTCGTCGTCGCGCTGTGCGTGTGGCTGCTCTTGCCGTTCGCCGCCGGGATGCAGGTGGTGGAAGATTTTATGCGGCTGCTGATCGTGATTCTCCTCGAAGCGTGCTTCTTCGAATCCCTGCCGCTGCCGTATCTTGCAGGCGAGACGCTGTACCGTTGGAATCGCTGGGCCTGGGCTCTGCAGTGCATGCTCGTCACGTTCCTTGTGTTGCATCTTCTCTGGAATCCCGTAAGCACGCTCGGGACGCTGGCGCATTCGCCCCCGACCATGACCTACGTCGCGCTGCTGGGGCTCTACGCCGTCGCGGTCTTGCTCCTCGTCGGCTACTACAGAATCTGGCGCAGAAACGGCTGATTCTTGACAGAAGTATTTCAAGAGTGAATCATCATCCCTTTCTTTGGTTCATGCCTGAACATCCTTCCGAAGCCACCAAGCATTCGCCCGAAGCCGAACTCGCAGCCATCAAAGAGCTGTTGCTGCGAATGCCGAGGGACATCAGCGCGCTGACAAAAAATACGCCGGGACTCACGATCGTATCGGATCTCCTGCACCACGCTCTTCCGCCGAACGAGGACACTGTGAACACGCTGCAAGTGTCGCAGTCCATGGTGCAGGCGATGGAGAGCGTCATCAGGCAACTGCAAAACGTCGTCAATCCTACGGGGCTTCCGCTCGAGGCGACACCCGACGGGCGTATTCTCTCGAGAACGTTTCGCAGCGCGGCGGTGATCGCGACGGATCTGGAAGGATCGACCCCGATGGCTGCCGATATTCCGCGCGTATGGGACACCATTCCGTTCGACGTGCTCAGCTACACGTACTATCCGCATTTGATGGAGGTGTTGCGGAAATATAACTGCCACCTCTACAGCTTCTCGGGTGACGGCACGCTGATCATGTCGCGAGAGGCGCTCGATCCGAAGGGCCGGGTCCTCCTGCCGGCGCTCGACAATGCCGTGCTCTGCGTGGCGGAAGCGCATCTGGTCCTCGATGCCGTCGCAGAAACATGGAAGGAATTGGGCATGCATGGACCGGAGGGGAAGCCGATCCGCACGCGGTTTGGCGTCAAGTTGGGATCCGTGACGTTCGGCGATGCGCTGGCACCCGATGGCAATCCCCGGGGAATGTGCGCCGATTTCAACGAGCGATTCAAAAAAGTCATTGCCGATCGCATTCCTCAATACGGCCCTCCAGAGGATTTTTCCATGAAATTCTGGGGCATCCATGGCATCAGCCCGGCGCAGAACGAAGCCGCGCGCCTGCAGAATGCAGGAAAGAAGTGCCCTGACAAAATCTGCACGCTCACGGCCGAGGACATGCAACAACTCTGTTCCCCTCTTCAAAAACTGTTCAGTCGCATTCCGGGCGTCGTCATGCAAGGATACGAGGCGGACGTGTGGGGCATGGAGGAGGTGCAGGCAGACGACCTCGGAAGACTAGCGCACGACTGCAAACAGTTTTATCAAGACCATGAGACATACCACTAAAATAAACCCCGATTACATCACTGCCAACACCACACCCATCAGCACCAGCGACACGAGATAGTGCCCGTTCGTGAGGGCCCAGAGCTTCCAGGACTTTTCCTCCCAGAAGACAGAGCCTGCCGTGACCGGAGCGATGAACCCGAGCCAGTTCCAGAAACCCGCCTGCGCGCCCGCCATGGGACCGGTGACGCCCAGGTAGTCACTCGCGAAGATGAGCGAGTGCGCGAGAACGAAGGCCATGATCAAGGAGGCAACGAATGCCATGACGTACGTCGGGGCCATCCCCTTCTTCTTCGCCTTCTCCATGTCGGCACTCGTAAAGCCCATCATCTTGATCCAGTGCTTTCCGAAGAGCGGACCGAACCACAAGAACCCGACGACCATATTCAAAACTGCAGCGATGACAATCGCCGTATAATTGAGAGGGATCTCCGGCATAGGGTGAAAGGGGGAAATTTCCGCCGATTATACGCGGGTCCTGTGTCTTCGCAATTTGACAACTCAGCGTGAAGCGGCCGATCCATCCGAAGATGGCGGCCGCTTCTTTGGCAGTCGAGCTAGGGAACCTCTGAAAAATATTCTCTCCGCATAACAGAGCCACAATCAGGGGTTTTCGCACTCGGAATTTGAGGAAGGTGACGCTAGGATTTTAGCATCCTCTTCCCCAAATTCG
>JACPYA010000022.1 GCA_016196295.1 Candidatus Peregrinibacteria bacterium
ACCTGGTCTCGTCGGCTTAGAACCTTAGCGTATCCCGTTTGGATGGATTCGCCCATGTAAAGAGTGTATCACTCTTCCACCATGATTTTCACTTCATCCTCCTGCGAGTTGCCGTTTGAGTCTGTGGCTACCGCTCGAATCGTATGCGGGCCCGGAGACGTGACAAGCGGATACCGGAGTTCGAAGGGTTCCTTCGGCTTCGTCGTGAGGAGGATGTCATCCAGGAAGAACTGCACGTGCTTGATGCCTCCCACGTCATCGGCCTCCGCAATGATGGTGATTTCTTCTCCCTTCCGCAGGGTGTAACCCTGCGTTGGCGATATCAGGTCGATACGGGGACCACTCTCATCTTTCCCGAACATGAATGTCACTTCGTCCGTCGCTTGATTGAAGTACTCATCGACGAGCGTTACCTTCAGCCGATGCGTTCCTTCTTCCTTGATGGAGCGGGGGATACGGATGAAGCCTCGGAAAGGCGCTTCCACCCAACGATCGACGACTTTGCCGTCTACTTCGAAGATGACTTCCTCGATGCCGGAGCCGACGTCCCACCCGATCTCCGGTTGGAATGACGGGTAGCTCACCGTGTCGCCGGCGTTGGGATACTCGATCGAGACCTCCGGCTTTTCGAGTCGTCCCGGCGTCAGCGCGAGCGTGCATTCCTCCGTGGGGGCGACGGGGAGCGGCAGGACCGAACCGCTGTGGTCGGGTGCGGCGTTCCACTTCACCATCTCTTTCGCCGCCCATTCATTCACGCCCTGCTGCCACAGCGGCCAGCGATCGGCCGCGATGCTGCGCGGCAACCAGAAGCTCGCCGTTTCCTGCGCTTCGATGGGGCACTCGCCGGAAGCGAGGAGCCCCGTCACTTTATCGACGGTCAGCTGCACGCAGGCAGGGTCACTGTCCTTCGGCGCGCGCTCCGCGAGGAAGATGTCCGCGCGGCGAAGATCCACCGGCGTGCATTCGGTGGGGAGTTCGCCCGAGAGGAGCGACACCTGCGGATGCACGATGCCTTCCGGCACCGGGAATTCCGTCCGCACATTTTCCATCTTCTTGTGAGCGCTGACCATGAAGTCCTTCCAGATCGGCGCCGCGACCGTGAGGCCGTCTGCTTTTTCGTAGAGCGAGGTGCTGTCGGCATTGCCCACCCATACGCCCGCGACGAGCATCGGCGTGTAGCCGATGGTCCAGACGTTGTCCGGCTTCCGGAGCTCGCAGACGCCGTCTTTCTCATTTCGCTCCAGACATTTGTTGCTCGTGCCGGTCTTCGCAGCCGTCTGGAAGCCGGGGACGGAGAGAACTTGCTTCCAAAATTCCTGCGGCCTTGCATTCACGTCACTCAAGATGGATGTGAGCTCGTAGGCGATGCGCGGGTCCAGCACTTCTTCCTCTTGCTGCGTTTCTGTCTTCTCGTCCGTGAAGAGGAGCGCGCCGTTTCTATTCTTGATTTTCTTGATCGCGAGGACCGGCTTCACCTTGCCGCCGCTTGCGAGCGTGCCATAGCCCTGCACCATCTCCAGGAGCGGCGTCTCGCCGGCGCCCAGTGCAAGCGGCCAGCCGTAGTCAAATGTTCCGCGTTCTTGGATCAGCTCCTGCTTCCTGCGGATCGGCGTCGGCGCTCCCATGCGAGCCGTGAGATCCAAAATCGGGTCTTCTCCTCCCGCGAGGAAGAATGCTTTGATGGCGGGGATGTTCCTGGAGGCACCCAGGGCTTTGCGAATATTCACGATGCCCCAGAATGTTCCGTCGTAATTCTGCGGCTCATCTTCGCCGAACTTCGTCGGCACGTCATGGACGATAGTCGCGGGCCCGTAGCCCTCTGTGAAGGCCGTCGCGTACACGAAGGGCTTGAAGCTGCTGCCCGGGGCGCGCGGAGCCTGGGCCATATCTACTTTTCCGCCGTGGTCTTCGTCGCTGTAGTCGGCATTGCCGATGTACGCGCGGATTTCCCGCGTTTTCGGGTCCAGCGCCACGAGCGCGATGTTGTTCGCGCCGAAGCGGTTCAGCATGTCCTCCTTGTGGAAATTCACGGCCTTCTCCGCCGCTTGCTGAATCTCCCAGTCGAGCGTCGTCTCGATCGTGAGGCCGCCGCGCTCGAGGATCCCTTCCTCCGCGGTCTCGCTGTACATGGTCTCCACTTGCTCGCGCACCCAGAGGACGAAGTGCGGCGCGCGGATGTTTTCGCGCGCGGGTTGGAACGTGACGGTCTCGAGTTCCTGGAGAGCCTTCAGACGATCTTCCTCTTGTATCAACCCTTGGTCCTGCATGTTGCGAAGCACCTGGTCCGATCGTCCTCCGACGTAGACCATGGTGCTGCCGGTTCCGACGTGATTGCCAAGGAGCCCGATGGTGACTTGGTCCTCCGGAATGTCGTCTGCGGTTTCAATATCGCCGCTCACGATATCCTCCAGGACGGTCGCATCGACGGTCGTGCGGACGTGGTTCCCGTACGGGCTCAAGTAGGTCGGCCGCTGCGGGAGCGCCGCAAGCACCACCGATTGCGCGAGCGTGAGATCTTTCGCCGGGATGCCAAAGTACTTCTTGCTCGCTTGCTCGACTCCGTACGCGTTCTGTCCAAAAGGAATCCAATTCAAGTAAAGCTCCAGGATTTGGTCCTTGGTATAGGCCGTCTCCAACTTGCAGCCGAGGATCAGTTCCTTCAACTTGCGATTGAGCAGGTTGCTCTGCTTCAGGTTCAGCGCGTTGCGCGCGAGCTGGCGGGTGAGCGTCGAGGCGCCTCCGCTCTGGCCGAACCGGAAGAATACGCGGCCGATGGCGCGCCAGTCGATGCACCCGCGATCGTAGAATCGTTCATCTTCGATCGCGATGATCGCTTGTTTCATGTGTTCGGGGATCAGTTCTCCGGGGATCAGCGTGCGGTCCTCCTCCGCGAAGAGACGGTAGAGCTCCACGCCGTTTCGATCCGTAATGACAGAGCTCTGGGATGGAGCGGAGACGAGGTTTTTTGGATCGCTGATGTCCGGGAGGGTGAACCAAATGAACGCGAGATAGAGGATACCGGCGCCAAAGACCGCTCCTGCAAGCCTCAAGATCAGTCCTTTCGCGCCTACTCTTTCATAGAGATTGCGGCCCCAGGCAACCAGCACCGCCGCTCTCCCCGCAGGGTTACGCGTGTTCAAGCGCAGACGGACGAGGAGGCCTCCGGAAGATTTCTTCGCAAACCACGTTTTGGGATTCCACGCGCGTGAAATCTTTTTTGGTTCCTCGCGCGGAAATGCGCGAGCACGCACATCGGAAAGCGTCCGGATACGGAAACCGTGGTGAGTCACAGGAGTGAAAAGTCTAGGTCTCCTCTATAGAGGGAGCAATAGTGAAAGCCTGCGGATTGCGGCCATGGAAAGCGCCAAAATCACGCTCCTTCGATTGTGCTGCATCCAAGCCGCGTTCAGCCGTTTCCCGAACCATTTTTTCATGCTATAATAATGTGATGACCTTGAAGCGACTGTCACGGCTCCTGTGCACCCTGGGAGGGGTGCTGACGCCGGCAACGGCATTCGCTCTGCAAAACCGATCGCTCACGGTCGATCTGGGCGCGAATGTGAAGTTTTCGACAGTCTTTGGGAATGCGGTCTCCGCTCTCGCGGGGCTGGCCGGCACCTTCTGCGGCGTGCTCTTTCTGATCGGCGCTTTCCTGATGGTGATCTCCCGCGGCAAGGACGATCAGTTGCAAAAAGGCAAGGATCTTATGATCCAGTCTCTGATCGGTTTGGCCGTGGTCCTGGGGGCGTACGCCATCATCCGCACACTTTTCGCGGTTCTTTATTGAAGTCGTGGAAAAAGACGTCATACTTCGTTAGAATCTATGATTCCTCTATGTTGAGCGACCCACCTCTCTCCGACGTCCTCGAACGCCTCGAACGGGCGGAGCAGCTCAAGCTGAACGGTGCACATCAGGAAGCCCTCGTCATTTTGGAGGAGCTCCTCTTGGAAGACCCCGAGAATGTCTCGGCCTTGGAGGAGATCGCGGACAACGAACTGAGTCTCGGCCGTTTTGATCGTGCGGAGACCGCGGCGCGCCGAGCGATCTTGCTCGATGCGGAGAGTTACACCGGTCACTACATCCTCGGGTTCCTCCACTCGCGCGGCGAAGACTGGACATCCGCCAGCACGTCACTGCGCAAGGCAAATGCCCTCAAGCCCAACAACGCGGAGATCCTCCGCTGCCTCGGCTGGGCGCTCTTCAGCGGCGGACAGCGCGCGCAGGGGATCGTGACGCTGGAACGAGCGCTCAACCTGGATGCAGAGAGCACGCTCGTCCTCTGTGATCTGGGCGTTGCTTACTTGCAGGCGCAGAACTTTCCGAAGGCGAAGACGCTCTTCCTCCACGCACTCAACCTCGAGCCCAATAACCAGCGCGCGCAGGAATGTCTGCAGGCGGTCGAACGACTCGCCAAATTGGCGCAGGATATCAAACCGAGGGAAAAAGCACGTAAATAGAATATGAGAGATTAGTGATTAGAATATTAGGTCACTGGCGCTCGTGCCGGGTTTCTTTATACTGAACTCCATGGACAGTCTCACTCTCCTCCGCCATGATCGGTCGCGACCGACGTGGCTCCGGAGCCTGCGGGCAGGATGGAGACAGTGGCGGCAGGGGATGACGGCGGTGTCCGTCGCGTCCCTGACGGGGAGCCTGCTGCTCATTCAGTTGATTCTCGTTTTAATTTTGTCGGTGCTGTGGGTGGAGCAAACACTTCTCGGCAAGAGCGTGATCCGCTTGGAACTCCTTGCGAGCGCTTCCGCGCAAGACGTGCAGGAGCTCTTCAGCGAACTCTCCCATCGTCCTTTCATCGCCGATGCGTCGCTCGTGACGGCGGAACAAGCGTTTGAACAGGAGCGCGCACGCAGCAGCGCGCTCACGCAGTTCGTCGAAGCGTATGAACTGCAAAATCCCTTTTCCGATCGTATCGACGTCCTTCTTGCGACCCCTTCTTCTCGCGATGCGCTCTACGCATTCCTCCGCTCGGACAGGTGGAAGACGGTGCTGAACCCCGCGTTTCTCACGGGTCTCTCGCAGGAAGGGGAACAAGCAGGTCGGTCGCTGCAACTCGCGTGGATCGCGCGCTTCGTGTCCGCGGGATTTCTCGTGGTCTCGTGTATGGCTCTCCTCTTCCTGTTGCTCGACATGATGAAGAGGCGCCTCGCGCTGCGACGCAACGAAGTCGTCGTCTCGGAACTCGCCGGAGGAAGCCCGCATTCAGTGGCCGTTCCCTTCGCCGTGGAACTCACGATCATGCTCCTCCTCGCCCTGGTCCTCAGCATCCTTATGCTTTCCGCGCTCACCTCTGCCGCCACGTTCCTCCTTGCAGACAGCGCCTCCACCATGGGGCAACTCCTCGGGACGCTGCGGGAGTCCCTGCCGAGTCTCTTGCTGCTTGAATTCATGTTCGCACCTCTTATTGGATTGCTGGTTTCTTTGTCGGCACTGAGGTTGCACCGTGCAAACACACGATCCACCTTTTAAGAATTGTTACATAGCTACATTGTCATATTGTTACAGTAATTTCGTCAGCGTTTGCTGCTGGCTTTGCTAGCAATGTAACAATGTGACCATGTAACTTATTCCTATGCATCCGTTCCTCTTGGAAGCAGTGATCCTCAAGGTGATGGACATCGGAGAGGCCGATCGTTTTTGCATTCTCCTCACGCGCGAGCGCGGGCGGATGGCCGTCCGGGCGAAAGCCGTGCGAAAGCTCCAGAGCAGGATGGGCGGCACGCTCCTGCCTCTTCGGCATGTGCGGGTGCATGCGAAAGAATGGTCGGGAGGATTCCTCGTGACGTCTGCCGTGCCCGTCTCCGAATCGCATGCACGCGATCTAGGCTCTTTCAGTCAGGCAGAGCAGGGGATGGAGCTCCTCCTGGGGCTTCTGGAAGATGGCGAGCCGCTGCCGGAGGTCTTCGACCTCACCGTGGAGCTCTTGGCCCATCGCGCTGTGGATCGAGTAGTCATGCTTGGATTCATCCTTCGACTGCTGCACTTGCTTGGGTTTCTGCCAGAAAGCAGTAATGATCATTTATTTTCCGGGCTGTCGGATGCGGAGCGCACATTTGTCGATCACTGCCGTGCGGGGATGACACTTTCGGCTTTATCCCTCGATCGGCCGGATCTCCTGGAGCGCACGGCGAAGATTCTCCTGGCGGATCAGTTGCGTAGTCCGTTGAAAGTGCCGGGGGTGGCGGCCGCAATTATTCGATAAATCAGAGCGGGGTTACTACCCCGCGGATTATTTGAATTTTTAAAATAATCCGCAGGCAGGTATGCCTGCTCTGATTATCGGAATGTGAGTACAGCACTGCAGGTCCTCATCAGCTACGTTGAAGGCAATTCCACCCTCCGAGTGCGGCGTCGGGGATTGTCGTCCGGGATTTCCTCGAGCGGCGGCTCCGGGGCGATGCCTGTTTGGAAGAGGAGGCCGCGCGCTTCGTAGGCTGAGAAGATCCGTTCCTCCGTCATCTCACCCTCGGGCGGCTTTACCGTGCGGAACCAGAGCGCTTTCACGCCGGGGTGTTGATCGCTCGCTTTGCGACGTTCGCCCGGCGGGATCTCCGTCGTGAACTCTTCGCGGTCGGGAGGCGGCTCCCGGAAATCCCAGAGGTATGGCCCCATGACCTCCGTCTGACGCGCGTCCTTCGTTCCATAGTAGATGAAGTACGCCTTGTTTCCGGTGACATGCGTTTGAATGAGGAGCGCGCTCGGCCCGTCATTCGCGAACTTCATGTCGGTATGCGGCGGATAGATGGTCGCGTCCGTGCCCTGGGGACCATAGTAGGAGACCGCGAAGCTGTGATTACGACGGTTCACGATGGGAAACCCGTGCTCCCAGATGCCGCGGTAAGCCGTGGTGCTCACCTGGCAGAGACCGCCGCCGTACTCCGGCAGCGTGTGCTCGCCCATGATGACGAGCTCTTTCCAGTAGCCCGTGGTTCCATCGACTTTGCCGAGGATTTTGTTGAAGGAAAATGTCTCGCCCTGCGGGATCACCGCTCCATTGAACTTGCTCATGCCGACGCCGATGTTGTGGCGGCGAGGCAGCGGCGAGCCGGAAAAATCGGACTCGCCCACCGTCACGACCTCTTTGATGCCGAGTGCGGAGAGTTCGCGGTCTTCCACGATGATCGTAGGTTGGATCTCTTCGATCGGGATCTCGATGTCCGTCACGCCCGCTTCGCTCCCCGCGATCACAAGATCCACGAGGTCCTCCATGTCCACCGACCGTCCGAGCATCCCGACGCCGTCGAAGATGATCGTGCCGCTTCCGGATCTCTTGATCGTGACGCTCCCTGCATCCCGGTGGAGCGGCTTGCCTATGACTTTTTGCAATGTTTCAGCGATTGCCCTGCGATTCCATCCTTGCAGTTGCGATCGAACGATCCCGGGTGGCAGTGGCGGGACCGTGTCGCCATCCACGCGCAGCGCTGCCGCCGGCTTCACGGGGCGACCGTTGTAGCTCCACGTTTCGGCGAGCTCTCTCCATGCGGGATAGTGGTCCGCGTCGATCGTGAAGATGTGGTGGTCGAGACGGAGAGTCAGGGGTTGGTATGCAGCGTCCGCTTTCGTTGGAAAGAGTCCGAGGAGCCCGAGAAGTCCGATGATTGGGAACATGCCGCGAATCACGGCAACATCATAGGCAAAAATTCGAAGAACCAAATCCGAAATTCGAAACAAATTCGAAGCACAAATGTTTTACTATGCACAAATGTTTTACTATTGTTTCGGATTTCGAAATTCGAATTTCGTGCTTTTCCCTGGCGGTTCGTAATGCGGGCTGGGATGCTCATCGAGGGCTTTATTCACCAGCCGGTCCGCCCGGTGATTATCTTCCCGCGGAATGTGCTTGAAAACGATGTCCGGGAACTCCATCGCGAGTGCTTGGATCTGTTTGAAGAGAGGCTCAAGTGTGGCCATCTTCACCCGGTACTCTCCCGACAGCTGCTTTACGATCAGCTCCGAGTCCAGGTGACAGATAAGGCGGTTTGGCATGTAGCGCTTCGCGATCTTCAGCCCCTCGATGAGCGCCCTGTACTCCGCGACGTTGTTCGTCTCGATGCCGATGCGCTCGTAGTGCTCTCGGATCACTTTCCCTTGGATGGGATCCTCCAAGATCGCCGCGATGGCCGCTTGACCGGGGTTGCCGCGCGAGCCTCCGTCCGTGAAGAGATGGAGCGTGCCTCCGATCGACTCCGGGAGATCCTCCTCCTCGGCCCCCGTCGCCTGCTTAAGCGCTTGTGCGATCGCTTCCTCGACGAATGCGGAGCGCTCGTTTGGGTCGGGGAAGAACTCCTTCAATTTTTTTTCGATCGAAGAGGGGAGACGGATCATGGATTCAGTGTACATCCGCAGGCCGCGGTTCTTCGAGGGCATCGATCAGGCGCTTTCCCGAGCTTCTTCCATCAAGCCATTTGATGGTCTTATCTGCGATACTTCCGACCTGATGTAAATGCGGAAGGGATAAAACGCTGCAGTGAGCAGGCGTTTCTTCGGGGTAGACCGTATCGAAGTCGCGATAGAGAACATGGAATATGTGCGAAAGAATGCGGGAATTGTCATGCTGCAGCATCTCCTGAAGTTTCCTTACTTTACTTTCTTCCAGTCTCAATTTTTTCTTCAGCATGTCCACCGATGTGCAGGCGTCAAAAAAATAAAATTGTTCGCCTGCGGCCCCCGCAACCATCACGGCATCAAATTCTCGCTTGTTCGACCGTCGCGACTCCGTATTGCGGTCATACAATTCGCAATTATGCGGACTGGAGAAATGTAAGCCGTAGTCGGTATTCACTGCGATCTTGCTTCCGGGTTGCTCTGTCAGCAACATCAATTCTTTTCCTTGGTCGGCTTGATTCGCATAGTGCAAAAAATGTCTCAAATACATTTGCAACAGCAGTTCCGCAGCCTGGCCCATGACGATTGATCGAAATTCTTCAGAAGACAGAGGGTGTCTCTTGAGAGCAGATTCTTTTGTCACGTGCATCCGAATGGCTTTTCGGTATTCCGTATCGTCATAATCCTCTTCTCTTAGCATGCCCGTGATGTCTTCCATCGATCTTCTTCCTTCGCAATAACGAGAGAAATACTGCCCAAATAACTCCGGTACTTCGAGAGTATGCGGATTCATGGAAAGCTCGACTCCATATCTTTGTTCGGATCGAATAGCAGCCACGTGCATGTTGGGCATTTGTTGCAAATATTCGATGAGTGTCGTCTGCAAGTTTGTTTCAGGATGTTCTTCGTGAAAACGCACCACCTCTTCTTGATCTTCTTCTCTCCCTATCAATAACGTCATGGGCCTCAATTTTTCACTGACTTGTTGCACCGCTTGTTGCAATGCAAAGCTTTCTCGCCATGTGTCCAATTTCCCCTTCGTACCGTCCAAAGCGGATCTTTGGCGAGGTTGAAGGGGGATACTGAGCGGGGCTCGGCGTGGATCCATAATTAAAAACGTACCATATTCAAGGACAATCGCAATTCCCGCCGCAGGCGCAACCGGAAGCCGTGTCCCCCGGCAGATCCAGCTTGAACCGTCCGTCTCGAAAATCGATGGTAGCGCCGCCAATGCGCCCGAGCGTCACGGCAGACGCAAAGATCCGTACAGTCGGGACCTCCGGATGCGAGAATTCGCGTTCGTCATCCGCTCTACTTTTCTTGAATTCCATGCAGAAACTCCCGTGTTCGTCTGCGATGACTTGCAGCCCCTCTTCCATCCGCCCTTCACTTTCCATGACATTCATGAGCGCCTCGGCCGCGACTTTGGTGAGTGTCAGCGTGTCTGGTCTCTGCGGTCGCTCTTGAAGAAGCGTGTTGAGATCATCGACGAGCTCGTCGATCTCCGCATCCTCGAAGCCATGCGTGCGACATCCATCTTCCAGGTTTTCCAACGTGTTCGCGCTGCAGTGAAAACAGTGGAGGCCATACTCGGCGAGCACCGGTTCCGCCTCCGGCAGGAACCCCAAGATGGTGCTCACGGTCATTGTTTTCGTAATAACGGGCGCGGGAACCTGCCTGTCGGCAGGCAGAGAATTCCCGCGCTTTGCGGCTTCGGCCACTCGCTTTTTGGACGTCGTCGTCATATCATGATTGTACAGCCTTATCGGCTTGTCAGCTTCTTTTTACCTTCTGTTTTTTGTGCCTCGAATTCTGCGCATCTTCACGGTTTTGAGCCTTCCAATCCTGACACTTCTCCTGGGGTGGCAGCTGGGCGGGACGTACGAGCGCAAGCAATTGGAGGACGCCACGCAGACGCTGAACGAAATCTACTCGGGGGAATCGGGCAGCGCCACCGTCATCAGCGATCCCGAAGAAGAGGTGGATATCTCCCTCCTCTGGGGAGTGTGGCGGCTTCTGCTGAAGCACTATATCGCTCCGGATGAACTCCAGACGACGCCGCTGCTCTTTGGCGCAGTCGAGGGAATGGTTCGCGCGGTGGGAGACCCGTACACCGTCTTCATGACGCCGTCACAGAACGTCGATTTCCGCCAGGCGCTCGAGGGAAAACTCCAAGGCATCGGCGCGGAGCTCACGTTCAAAGACGGGCTCATCGTCGTCGTGAATCCTCTGAAAGGATCGCCGGCCGCCGCAGCGGGCATCCTGCCGGAGGACATCATCACCGAGGTCGATGGCACGGACATCGCGGGAGAAAATCTCAATCAAGTGGTGCAGAGGATCCGCGGCAAAAAGGGAACGACGGTACGGATCAAAGTTGTGCGAGAAGGCAGTTTCGACCCGATTGAATTTTCCATCGTGCGAGCGGACATCAATATTCCGAGCGTGGAGTCGGAGCTCAAGAAAACGGGCAGCGGCACCGTCGGGTACATCGCGCTCAATCAATTTGGAGACAGCAGCGTGGATGAAGTGAAAGAAGCACTCGTCAGCTTTGAAAAGGAATCGATCGAGGGCGTCATCCTCGATCTCCGTTTCAACGGCGGCGGATACCTGGAGGGCGCCGTGGAGCTCGCATCGCTCTTCCTCCGCCAGGGGAAAGTGGTCTCCGTCGAGCGCCGCGACGGCGAGCCCGAACATCACTACGTCTACGGCCGGCCGACGCACCCGGATGTTCCGCTCGTGGTGATGATCAACCAAGGATCTGCGAGTGCGTCGGAGATCGTCGCGGGAGCGCTCCAAGACCACAAGCGCGCGACGATCATCGGCATGACGAGCTTCGGGAAGGGGACCGTGCAGGAAGTGATCGATCTGCCGGGAGGTTCCAGTTTGCGCGTCACGACGGCTCGCTGGCTGACGCCGAGCGGCAAAAATCTCGGCAAAGAAGGCGTCCACCCGGACATCGTCGTCGATCGCACGACGGCGGATTACGAAAACGAGCGCGACCCGCAACTCCAAGCGGCGCTGGAGTGGCTGCTCGATAAGCAAGATGTCACGAAGGGGCGGCGCTGAAGATTTCCCGTTCCATCTATGGCTACAGTCGATCGCATTCGCGCATGGATAGCAATCGGTGACCTAGAAGCCTCCTTCGAACACATGGTGTCCGTTCTCGCGGGTACTGCTTTCACCCGTGATCGATTACGCAATTGTTTTGAAGATTTTGCGATACTGTATGACCTGTCGCTCGGTCGGGAATTGGGGGAGGATCCGACACTTGAGCAGTTTGAACAAGGATGGCGGATATTTTGCAAAAATCGTACAAGGCTCATGGAGGTTTGTATGAAGTTGGAACACGATAAAACGTTATCTCCGGAAAAAATTCGAGATGATTTCGAGCGCAAACTTCTCAATAGAAAATGGCAAAGAACAGATGACTCTCCTGCAGAAGATCAGTAGCTGAAGAGCTCGTTCTCTTTAAAGAATCTCTTCACTTCTTTCTCCGCAGTCTCCGGACTATCCGATGCATGGGCAACGTTCACCATTTGATCGACCCCAAACTCGGCACGGAGGGTTCCGGGTGCCGCTTTGCGACTGTCTGTCACTCCCAAC
The DNA here is from genome assembly GCA_016196295.1 of Candidatus Peregrinibacteria bacterium. Taxonomy (GTDB): domain Bacteria; phylum Patescibacteriota; class Gracilibacteria; order Peribacterales; family Peribacteraceae; genus JACPYA01. Next base: position 11,945 of record JACPYA010000022.1, read on the forward strand.
ATGTCACGCACCTTCGCGACGACATCTTTTCCCTCCAACACCAGTGCGATGATCGGGACGGAGCCCATGAATTCCTCCACTTCCGGGTAAAACGGCTTATCCGCGATGTGCGCGTAGTGATCTTTGAGAACTTCTTTGCTGAGGCGAATCATCTTGCAACCGCGGATGGTGAAACCCGCGTCTTCGAAACGCGAAATCACTTTGCCGCAGAAGCGTTTCTGCACGGCGTCGGGTTTGAGAAGAATGAGGGTCTGCTGCTTCATGGGTAGAGGTATGTTAGGGAAGGTTTACTAAAAAACAAGACCCGTAGAGAGAAATCCGAAATTCGAAGCACGAAATCCGAAACAAATGCTAAGCACGAATTCTTAAATATTTAAATTCGGCATTATTCGGATTTCGAATTTAGTGCTTCGTGCTTATCAATTCGCTGATAACTGCCGCTTACTTGCCCTGATTCAAAACGGGATCCGCGCTGCTCGGCGCTCTCATCTTGTCGCGGATCTCGTTTTGCAGTCGGTCAAGGCACTGGCGCCGCGCATTTCCGGGTTTGGTCTCCGTCATGCAGGCGAGGCGACCGAGACGGAGTTCATTGAGGAAGTCCCGGCGGCGCGTGTTGTGGTCGTCGGTCGATTGCAATTGTCGGTAGGTTCTCCTTGTCGTTTCGATGCGACGCTTGTTGTCCGTCGCTCGCTCCCGCTGCAGGCGGTTGCGCAGCCGCGCTTTGCCTAAATCCATCTTGTCATAAAGCGCCTCTGCACCTGTGGGGTTGTGGGCAGCCTGTGCTTTTAAACGCGCAAGTTGCCGCGCTTCGCAGCGAGGTTTGTCCGCGGCCGTGCCGCACGAGCGATAGAGCTGCCTCTTTTGGTCCGCTGAGAGATTTTCATACGAGACGGCGAACGCAAAAGCCGGCGTTCCGAGGAGGAGCGAGGTTAAGAAAAAAGAGATGAAATTTTTCATAGTGGAGCGATGCTGCCTGAGCGATCTTCTTAATGCACGGAATTTTCTCCACTTTCTTTAAGAACCGAAGAAACAAGCAACAAAGAAATGCTTCAAATTGCAAAAACACAATGATGGAAACAAAAGATTATTGAAAATTGTGATTCGGTTCTTTCTTTGTCTTTTGTTTCTTCGGTACTTCTAGGATCGAATCAGTTGCTCAAGCTTCTTCTCATTATCTTCCTTTCCGATTACTACAAGGCGCAGCTCATCCTGCACGAGGAGATCCTTCGAAAGTGCGTTTACTTGGTCCTCCGTGACTTTATCGATTTCGGCGAAATACTGCGTGATGTCGCGCACGAAGGGGTAGAGCAGCTGTTGCTTGCCATAGAAGTGGGCGACGTCTTCGCTGTCTTCGAACGACAACTTGATCTTGCCCTTCAGGAAATCCTTCGCACGCTTCAGTTCCTCCGCAGTGATCCCGTCTTTCGCACAGAGAAGGTACTCCGTTTTGATCGCTTCGATCGCTTCATGCAGCCTGGTCTGATCCACCCCCGCGCGCGTGGAGATGGAGCCCGCATCCATGTAGTTGTCGATATCCGTCGAGATGTAGTAGCAGAGGCCGCGAGCCTCGCGGATGCGCAAAAACATGCGCGAGCTCATGTTGCCGCCGAGGATGATGGCGAGCAGCTTGACCGCAAAATGATCGGGGTCGAGAGAGCGCAGACCCGGCACCCCCAGCACGAGGTGTGCTTGCTCGGTGTTCTTCGTTCGGAGGAATACCGATTGCTTGCCGTAGGACTCGAATGGCTTATATGAGGCTCCCTTTTTTCCCGAGAGCGCCGCGAAGTATGTTTCCGCGAGCGCGAGAGCTTCCTTCCTCTGAATATTTCCTGCAAACGCGAGCACCGTGTTGTCCGGTCCGTAAAGCGCGTCTTTGTGCTTCTGAAAATCTTTCTGCTTCACGGACATGATCACTTTTTCCTTCCCGATCGTATCCCAGCCCAGCGGATGATCGCCGAAGATCAACTCCTCGAAGTCCCACCCCGCGCGGTACATCGGCGTGTCCTGGTACATTCGCTCCTCCTCCATGATGACGCCGCGTTCCTTCTCGATCTCGTTATCCGGGAACGTCGCGTGCAGGAGCATGTCACTGAGCACGTCACATGCGAGCTCCGCGTGATCCGATGCCGTCTTCACGTAGTAGCCTGCGTACTCTTTGCCCGTGAAGGCATTGAAGTCTCCTCCCACGCCGTCGATGGCCGCGCTCACTTCCTTGGTGTCGCGGTACTTCTTCCCTCCTTTGAAGAACATGTGCTCCAGGAAATGGCTGATCCCGCGCTCGGAGTCCTTTTCGTAGCGCGATCCCGCGCCTGCAAAGACCATCACCGTTACCGCCGCCGTCCCTTCGATGGGGGCGGTCATGACGGGCAAGCCGGACGCGAGACGATCGAGGGAATACATGGAGGTGAGTATAGGGCTTGGGCTAGGGTTAGGGCTAGGGAACGGATCGTTTATTCGTTGGTTCGTTTATCGTTTTTCGTTCATACTCATCGTTTTCCAACGAGAAACGAAAAACGAGTAAACCAGAAACAGATCTCTGACTAACGCCGGATATCCCTTGCCGTCGATCTATCCTGTCGCTACCCTTGCTCGCACCCGCTTCTCCTTTGCAATGCTCAACAAGTTAAAGTGGCGCCGACGGCTTCGCAAGCACGGGTTTCGCACCCGCAGCAAGACACGAGACGGACGCAAAGTCCTGAATCGCCGCCGTGCGCAGGGCCGCAAGAGGCTGACGGTGCAGAAGAAAGGTTGATCCGCCCATACGACGAGCTTCGGTGCAGTTTCTTTCGCCCTTCGACTCACAGGAGAAGGGTGCCCTGAGCGAGTCGCGAAGCCACGAGTCGAAGGGCATTTAGCGCTCAGGGCAAAAGCGCTCGGCAAGCCTCGCTGCTTTTGCGGTGCTCTCCGAGTACAATGATCCCCGTGAGCAAGTTTCTCCATCAGCTCGCGGCGGTGCTCTTCTATCTCGTAGGCGCCTCGTTCTTCGCCGCGTACATTTTCCTGCGCAATGACATCGGCCCGCAGTGGGCTGCGTGGTGGATGCAAGTCGCGGATATTCCGTTCATCGCGGTCTCCATCGTCTACGGAGGACTCAGTTTGTACTTGAGCGTCTCCGGGAGCGGATCGAAATTGCTGCCGTGGCTGATTGGGGTGCCGCTTGCGGTGGTATTTGTCGTGCTGGTGATTTTTAATTTTTGGCTCGTTTGATCGTTTGTTTGTAGAGACGTGCCAATGGCACGTCTCGAGACGCGCGAATCGCGCGTCTCTACAAACGATCAAACCTCAATTTCCGGGGCTCCTGCGGAGCGGTTTGCTTCGCGCGCGACGACGAAGAGGTAGTCACTCAAGCGATTGAGATAGATCTGCACCTGGAGGTTCGTCGGTTCTTTCTCACCAAGTTCGACCACCCAGCGCTCCGCACGGCGGCAGACGGTGCGTGCTTGATGGAGCAGCGCGCCGAGCCTGGAACCGGAGGGAAGGATGAAGCGCTGGAGCACCGGCAATGTCTGCTCGAGACGGTTGATCCAGGATTCCACTTCCAAGACGTGGGTGCTTTCCACGCGCGCGATCTTCGCCGCGCTCTCGAGCGGCGTCGCAAGGTCCGCTCCCACGAGAAAGAGGAGCCGCTGTGTCTTCAAGAGCTGATCCTTCACCGTGTCCGGCACATTCGGCTCCGCCAAGATGACGCCCAGGCAAGCGTTGAGTTCATCCACTGTTCCGTACGCATGCAAGCGCGGCGATGCCTTTGACACTCGCTGGCCCCCGAAGAGACCTGTTTTTCCTTTGTCACCGGTGCGCGTCACGATACTCATGAGCGTCCCATTGTAGCAGAGGGTTTCCGAAGAGGCGATCTCGCTTGAATGAGCGCTGCAGTCCTGCGATGCGGCGGTCTACCGCGGTCGCGATTGTACAGCGATAGATATCGAGTCCATTTTTCTGTTCGGGGATGGTTTCGCCGGAAGAGAGACACTCTCTCAGTTCAATGTTCTCCAGCTCTTCTCTGTAGATTTCTTTGAATGACATGTGTGTACGGTGAGGCAGAGAGTCCCGAGCGTCAAATTTTTGGGGCCTCTTATGCTGCAGCCCCGAGCGATTTGAGAAGTCCGGTATGAATCTTTTGCACCGCTTCTTCTTTCAGGGTGCGATCTTTCGCTCGGTATGTGAGGCGCAGTGTCAAATTGTATTGACCCTCTGCGAGAGGCTTACCGCCATACAGGTCCGCGATCTCGACGGACTCCAGGAGTTCGTGCTTGCCGCGGATCTTCCCGAGGATATCCGCCGTGCGGTTCTTTGGCTGCATGGTCAGCGTGATGTCATAGGAGATCGCGGGGAATTCCGGAACGGGCTTCACAATGGTTGGCTGCGGCGTGAGTGTGAAGAGATCGGTCACATTGAGGAGCACAATCGCGGCTCTGTGCGGGAGGCCGCACCGCTGTCGAATAGCAGGGCTGAGTTCGCACAGGACGCCCACTTCTTTTCCCTGCACGGTCAGCTTCGCCGTGCGACCGCTGTGCGCGAAGTTCGGCACAGAAGAGGGGAGAGCGATCTCCAGCCGGTAGCCGGCTGCGGCGAGGGCATAGGTCATGTGGGCCTTGGCGCGCAGGAACGGATCTCTCTTGATTCCTTCCTGCCTTCGCCAGGCGAAGAGCAGCCCGAGCTCCAGGTATTCATCCGTGACGCTCCGAAAGACTTTCGACACCGTGAATGTGCGCAAGCGTTCCTCCACGTGAAGGATACTTTTCTCCGCGTGTTCCAGGAGGCCGGGGAGCACGCTCGGCTGCATGAGGCTCAGCTCCTCGCCGATCGGGTTCCCCACCTTCACGGCTTTTCCAGGATCCAATCCTGCTTTTTGCAGCAGCGCCGGACCCACGAGCGACAGCGGGACCAGCTCGTTGTAGCGTTCTTCCTTCAATGCATCGCGGATGCGAAGCAGCCGGGTGTCTCGCGCGGGCGGGTCGATGCGCGCTTCGGGAAGCACGGGGGCAATCTCGTTAAAGCCGATCACGCGGCCGATCTCCTCCACGAGGTCATGCTCGCCGCGGATGTCCCCAAGCCGCCAGAGCGGCGGGGTTACGACGAAGTTTTGGGTTTTTGGTTTTTGGTTTTTGGTTTTCACTCCGAAGCCGAAATCTTTCAAAATGGTTTCAACTTTCTTTGTTGGAACATCCACGCCAAGCATGCGATTGATCTTTTCATCCGAAATAGTAATCGGTTTCGCCTTTCCATTCGTGCCGACTTCTTCTTTTTTGGAAACGATGCGTGCGCCGGGGACGTGGGCCAAAAATAATTCGACTGCACGGTAAAAACCCTGTTCCGTCGTGATATGCGGCACCCCCTTTTCATACACCGTCGCGGCATCGGTGCGATGCCCCGTTGCGATCACCGTTTTACGGATGGAAACGGGATCCAACGACGCGCTATGAAGATAGATCCGTCTCGTGGTTTCTTTCGTGGAGCTGCGAAGGCCTCCCATGATGCCGAGGAGATCGAAGATGCCGAGATCGTCGCTGAGAACCAATGCGCCTTCCGGGAGCTCGCGCTCTTTTTCATCAAGAGTCACAATCTTCTCTCCTTTCTTGGATGTTCGCATGCGCACCGTTCCTTTGATGTCATCAACATCGAAACTGTGGAGCGGTACGCCCACTTCGCTTGCAACGAAGTTCGTGATGTCGATGGGCAAGTTAATGGATCTCCAGCCGACTGCCTCGATGCGTTTGCGCATCCACTCGGGAGTAGCCCCCAGTCCATCGATTTCGATCATGCAGGCACAGTATCGCGGCATCAGCTCTGGTGAATCGATAACAAACTTGAACGGAATTTTGTCCTTTCCAAATTTCAAGCTTTTCGCTTCCGGCCCGCGGATCCCCGCCTGCCGGTCGGGCAGGGAAGATCCGCGCTGGCTCCATTTCGCAATCCCGATAGCGACACACTCGCGCGCAAAGCCGATGTGCGAGAACAGATCCGCTCGATGCGTGATGGCGTGGTTGTCGATGTGGAGGACCGTGTCATGCATCCCAAATACTGATCGCAGACTTTTTCCGACGTGCGCTTCCATGTTCTCCCCAAGGTCTACGATGGGGCGCTCGCCTTGATCCTTGCGAGCGGGATAGAGGTGTTCGATGCCCAGTTCTTCCCCCGCGCAGATCATTCCTTCACTCTCCTCGCCGCGGATCTTCACTTTCTCGAGCGTCGTCAGTTCCTCTCCGTGCCACTTCACGCGTGCACCCGTGTGCGCGAACGCAACGTTCATCCCTTCATGAAGGTTCGTCCCTCCGCAGACGACTTTCTTCGTCCCTCGATCAGTTTTCACTTCACACAGGAAGAGCTTGTCCGCATTCGGATGCTTCGCGATGGAAAATACTTTGCCGACGCAGGTGTGCTCCAAGAGCGCCCCCTGTTTCTCCATCGCATCCACCTCTGCGGCACCCGCGGTGATCCTCCGTGCGATCTCTTCGGGATCCTTCACGGTGAACGTCACAAAGTCGGAAAGCCAATCGAGAGAAATCTTCATGGGAGAAGTATGTACGAAGAGTGCCTTGTAATAAAGACCAGACAGCAGCTGCCGATTGCAATCGGCAGCTCCGGGATTTTGATCGTGCAAACGTCTCAATAGAGCGGCGTCTGATGCAAGTCCCCTTTCTTGCAGAAGAGGGGAGCCCGGGAGTACCGTTCCCTCCAACATTTTCATTTCTTCCCGCTCTTCCCCATGTTCAAGAAGAAATCTCCCCATGTTGGCGCGTGCATGGCACTCCATGTCGTGGTTTCAGTTCTCCTCTTCGTCGCGGCCGTCGCGGCGATCCTCGGCGTCTACAAGGCGCACGTGCTCAGCACCGGACTCGCGTTCGGTACCACGAGCGGGTCGCTGGCGCTCGTCGCTCTCGCCATCGTCCTCCATACGTGGATGAAGCAGACGATCGCGTGCGTCACGAAGTGCGAGGCATGCGGCATTAAATAATACGGCTACGCGATGAAAATACAGGCATGTTCTTTCTCCACGACTTATATATCGGCGTAGCGATACTTGTCCGGCGAAGTCCCGTCCCGCACATGCGGGAGGACGAAGCCGGATCGCTACGCCGCTATTGTGATGATCAAGTACGATCTTCACCGTTGCATTCGCGAAGCCGTATAAGGAACGATCATTCGAAGGGCCGGACTCGCAGGAGCTCCGGTCTTTTTTTCAACCGCGCTTTTTCCGGCGCAACCACGTCCAGAGTTTGCTGTATCCCACTCCCGCGAGCACCGCATAGCAGAAGAACCATCCCATGTGATAGCGCGGTACCGCTTGGATGGCTGCCGAGAGAGCGGTGGTGTAGAGAATGATGGCGATGAAGAGGAGGTACTCGCGTTTCCAGACCGACCGGAGAGACGTTATGCAGCCGATCAAGAGCAACATCCATACGGCGGCTTCGAGCAGGTTATACAGGAGGCCCCACCCGTTCACGAATGGAAAATGCAACTCCAGCGCATAGAACAGGGACTGCCAGAGGTAATTTGGCAGGTGTTGGAGGATCGTTGCCTTGCTTTCCCGAAGAATCCGCTCCTCCACCGCAGGACCGCCATCCGCACTGTGGATGTCTACATCGCAGTACGGCGACGCTTGGGTCCGGACGCGCGAGATGTATTCCACCCAGAGGCACAGCAGAGGATCCTGAAGGCGAAATGTTTTTGCCTGGTTCGCACGGCGAAGCAGCGTCGTGGCCGTTCGGTTGGACCCGATAATCGTGAGCTCGCCTGTGTACAGACTGTTCCGATACGCCCAGAGCGAGACGGCCATGACGGGCAGCAGGATCACGGGGATCAGCATCCGGCGCGGGATCAGACGAGTTGCCAGTATCACGACAACGAGGACTGCCGGGAGGAAGAGGTAGGGGATGAACGTGAGGATGAGGCCAGAGAGCAGTAGCCCCAGTACGATCGATTTCCACCATGTCGGGCGCGCATGCATGGAGAGCATCAGTCCTGCGAAGAAGAGACCGAGGGTCAGCGTGATGCTTTCGCGGTACGCGCTGAAAAGGATGTGAAAGATGGAGGGCATGAGCAGGAGGAAGCCCGTCGTAACGACGGACGCTCCGCGCGGAGCAGCTTGCCGGAGTTCTCGAATGAAGAACAGAGTCGCGAGCACGTGCAGGAGCATCTGCACGACGAAGATCGCGAGGCGGTTCTCCATCCCGAAGGCGCGGTAGATGATACTCAGGAAAAAACTCTGGCCCGGTTCGCGCTCCATGGTAGCCGTCACGCCATCGATCGAGTAGAAATTCTCCTGCGCGAGGTGGATGGCCGCGGCGTTATAATAGGATGCGTCGTCGCCAAAGGTCTCGCTCATGGGGATGGCCAGGCGACTGCCGAGGAGTGCCGCCCAGATCACGACAAAGGCGCCGCAAAGAACCATCAGCCATCGTTGCTCAAGAGGAGTGAAGGGACGGAGGGAGTTCCAATGCTTCATACGGTTGATTGATAAATGGGGGGGGATCCTGAATACTTCGCTCACTTTAGCACTCTATGAACATTTTCATTACCGGAGGTGCGGGTTTCATCGGTTCACACCTCACGCGTGCGCTCGTGAAGGGCGGCCATGCGGTGACGGTGCTCACGCGGAAGGAGTCCGATCTTTCTCGGATCGCGGACATCCAGAAGAAGGTCACGTTGGTCGTCTGCGACATCGCAGATCGCGAGGCTTTGGTGAAGATCGTCGAGCACGCAAAACCGAAGGGCATTTTCCACCTCGCGGCCTCCAACATTCAGGCGGGCAAGACGGATGCCGTGGAGCAGCTGATGAGAAGCAACGTCCACGGGACGCAGAATCTGCTCGATGCGACGAACGATCTTCCCTACAAATTTTTCATGCAGACCGGGAGCTACTTGGAGTACGGCAAGCGATCGGACATCATCAAGGAGACGGACCGTGCAGAGCCTATGGAGATCTATGCGAAGACGAAGCTGGAAGCGACCCTTGCGACGCAGGCCCACGGCCGAACGCACAAGAAACCCACGGTTGTTTTCCGCATCTTCTCCCCGTACGGACCGAACATGCAGCAGGGCAGGCTCGTGCGCGAAGTGATTACGCGCGCATTGCGGGGGGATCCCATACGCCTCACGAAGCCGGAGATCGCCCGCGACTTCATCGAAGTCGGTGATATCGTGGCGCTCCTCTTGGCCGCAATGGAGAAAGCAAAAGATGTTGGCGGGGAAATCTTCAACCTTGGCAGTGGCAAGAGCACCTCGCTCGGTTCGTTCGTCGATCTCGTCCTCACAAAGACGGGCTCGAAGAGCGCTGTCGAGTGGGATGCCTTCCCTCCCGTGTTGTATGATACCGCGCACAGTCAGGCGGATATGCAAAAGACATTCTCGCATTTTGCTTGGCGACCCAAGACATCCCTGGAAGCAGGAGTGACGCGGATGATCGATTGGATTTCTTCTCTCCCCTCATGATACGGCTACGCGACACTGGCAGTTCCGTGGGTTGTAGTGGAACATTCGAGATAGCGGCGAAGCGATCCGGCTTCGTCCTCCCGCATGTGCGGGACGGGACTTCGCCGGACAGGTATCGCTACGCCGATATATGTATATTGAGAGCGAATAATTGTTACCTCTTTTTTTACGAAGCCGTATGACTCCCAAGAAAAATGCACTGCGAGTCGCGTATGCAGAGACCATCTACGGCAAAGAAGAAGTGAAGGCCGTGATGGACGTGCTGAAAAATCCGCACCACATCGTCGCGGGACCGCAGGTGAAGGAATTTGAGAAGAAAGTCGCCGCCCTCTTCGGCAAGAAGCACGGCGTGATGGTGAACTCCGGCTCGTCTGCGAACTTGATCGGCCTCAGCGTGCTCGATCTCCCCAAGGGATCGGAGGTGATCACCCCTGCGCTGACCTTCTCGACGACGCTCGCGCCTATCCTCCAGACAGGGCTGACACCGATATTTGTCGATGTGGAGCTTGGCACGTATCTCGTGAACCCAAAGACCGTCGAGTCGCTCATCACCTCTCGCACGAGCGCACTCATGATCCCGTCGCTCCTCGGAAACATTCCCGACTTGAAGGCGCTGCGGCAGTTGGCAGACAAACATTCTCTGCGGCTCTTCGAAGATTCCTGTGACACGCTCGGCTCCCGCTTCGACGGAAAGCCGACCGGAACATTTTCAGATGTCAGCACCACGAGTTTCTACGCCTCGCATATCATCACGGCGGCCGGCGGGGGAGGGATGGCGTGCTTCAATGATCCCGTGCTCGCGGAACGCGCGCTCGTGATGAGCTACTGGGGAAGGCGATCGACCCTCTTCGGCGCGTACGAGAAATCGGAGGAGATCCAGAAGCGTTTCGCGGGGTTGCTGCAAGGAGAAGCCTACGATGCGAAGTTCATCTTCAGTGAAGTGGGCTACAACTTCCAGCCGACGGAGCTGATGGGAGCGTTCGGCCTTGCTCAATTGAAACGATTAAAGAACGTTGCCGCCAGACGTAAGAAAAATTTCAAAGCGCTCCTCGCGTTTTTCAAGAACTATGAAGATGTGTTTGTTCTGCCGAAGGCTCATCCGGATGCCGATCCAAATTGGCTGGCTTTCCCGTTGATGCTTAAGGAGAGTGCACCGTTCGATCGCCTCGCACTGGCGCGTTACCTGGAAGAACGAAACATCCAGACGCGCCCCATCTTCACGGGCAACGTCCTCCGCCAACCGGCCTTTGCGTATCTGGGGAAAGACCGCGTCGCGCGCTTCCCGGCAACGGATACCATCATGCGGCGCGGACTGCTCATCGGCTGTCACCATGGCCTGACGGACCGGCATCTGCAGTACCTGCAGGACACCTTCGCGGAATTTTTGGGCAAGCGGGAAGTTACGAAGACATGACTATCTACTTCTCTCAAAAAGCCATCTTGGGAAGTAGCCAAATAGCAAAATAAACAGAAAACCTGATCCAATTACAATGAATCCAAACTTTAATATGAATAGGGTGATTTCTATAATTTTATTCCAACCAAGGTTTAAATTTGATTTGTCTACAAAGAATAAAAAGAACACTAATAGACCAAATGGAATAACTAGCAAAGCAACTAGTGCGTCCCATACGTCAAAGATTCTTTGCATGAATGCTCTTCCGGTATAAACCAAATGTTGGTTCATTACTGCTCCGTTCTTGATCCTCGCTTCGCCCGAAATTAATGATGCGTCTTTAAGATTGTTTGTAATTACTTTTACACTAAAGGATTCTCCTTTGTTAATTAGAGGCACATTGATAGTAACATTCGATTCTCCTACCAAAATATCTATTTTCATATTAATTGGATCCTTCTCAATAATTTTTGAATCTAAAATTTTTGCAGTACCAAAACGAATTACAAGAGGCGACAAAAAATCCTCTTTTGAAATCGCTTTTGAGTTGTTCGAAATTGTGACTTCTGTGATATCCAATTTGTGAATTGGGCCTTTTCCCCAATGAACAGTCAGCATGTCTTTAACTTGCTTTTTTGATTCACTTTCGAGATCAATCAAATTTAGACTTACAGCATTTACGTTCAATCTCAATTTTTGACTTTGTCGCCAATAAATCCAGAACATCCCTAATATACTGAATAGTCCTACGACCCAACCCAAGACTGGATTAAAATCCATAATTGTATTGATTTTAGCATTGGGGGCAGATGTGTCTATTGCGTGTACACCGCTTTGCACTGAGAAAGGACGCTCGCTATCCTGAAATGCCTTCCATGTCTCAGAAGACCATTCTCATCACGGGCGGCTGCGGCTTCATCGGTTCGCAGTGCGTGCGCCAGTTCTACCGCACGCATCCGGAATACGTCATCGTGAACTTGGATCTGCTGACGTATGCGGGGAACCTGGAAAATCTGAAGCTCGTGGAAGAGCAGGAAAGGGCGCTCCCCTCGGATCAGAAACGCTACATCTTCGTGAAGGGCAGCATCACCGACGAGGCACTGCTGCATACACTCTGCAAGCAGTACGACTTTCGCATGATCATCAACTTCGCGGCGGAGACGCACGTCGATCGCAGCATCATCAGCATGAACGACTTCATCAGCACGAACATCGGCGGCGCGCGTTCGCTGATGGAGGCGGTCCGGGCGAATAAAGTCGATCGCTTCATCCACATTTCCACCGATGAGGTGTACGGATCGATCGCATACGGGACGGCATCGGAGCAAACACCTCTCCATCCATCGAATCCATATTCATCGTCCAAGGCTGCGGCTGACTTGATCGTGCAATCATTCGTCACGACCCATAACGTCCCGGCCATCATCATTCGCGGGTCCAACAACTACGGGACGTACCAGTATCCGGAGAAATTGATTCCTCTCGCGATCACGAACGTCATCGAGAAGCACAAAATTCCCGTGCATGGCGCGGGCGTGCATATCCGCAGCTGGCTGCATGTTGCGGACTTCTGCGATGCCATCGACCTCATCGCGCATCATGGCGCTGTCGGCAGTATCTACAATGTGTCTGCGGAGGAGCGGTCGAACATGTATGTGCTCCAACTTATCTGTGACAGCCTGGGCGTGAACCTGGAGGAGTACAAAGAACACGTGAGCGACAGACCCGGAGCCGACACCCGCTACGCGCCGGACTCCACGAAGCTCCGAGAAGAACTCGGATGGGTTCCGAAGAGGTCGCTCCAGAAGAATATGAAGGAGATCGTCGATTGGTACATGAAAAACGAAGCGTGGTGGCGCGCCATCAAGACGAAGAAGGAATTCCAAGATCACTACCTGAAGCAGTCGAAAGGACAGTGGTATTAGGGCTAGGGTTTGGGTTAGGGCTAGGATACGTTGGAATCTCATGACAATTACAGAGTCTTCTCTTCCCGGCCTCTACATCTGCCAGCCGAAAGTGGTGGGAGATGCGCGGGGATTTTTCCAGGAAGTCTTTCGCTTCGATGAGATGGAGAAGGCGGGGCTCGCACTTCCCACGTTTGTGCAGATGAACCACAGCCGATCTGCCGCCGGTGTCGTGCGTGGGCTCCATTTTCAATACGACAAGCCGCTGGGGAAACTCATCCGTGTTCCGCGCGGGAAGGCTCACATGGTGGCAGTCGATATCCGGAAAAAATCAAAGACCCTCGGAAAACACCTCATCATCGAAGTGAGCGAGGAAAACTGCACGGTCCTCTACGTGCCGCCGGGGTTCGCGACGGGGTTCTGCGTCAGCGAGGGAAGTGCGGATGTCGAGTACCTCTACACCGCGCTCTATAACCCTGTGGGGGAGAGCAATATCCTCTGGAACGATCCCGCGATCGGCATCCACTGGCCGGTCGCAAACCCCACGCTCTCCGAGCGCGACAAGAAGGCCGGAACATTGGCAGACTGGCTTGCGCGACCGGAGGCGAATACCTTTTAATCGCGGGCAAGTATGCCCTTGAACGCGGGCAAGTATGCCCGCGCTTTTTAGATGAGGTTTACTCGCGGCCTGCAGCACTATCTGCTTTAATCCTTGCGATGCTGAATGGAAAGCACATCACTGCCGTCGTGCCCGCGTTTAATACCGAGCGCACCATCGAACGGACGCTCGCGGCGATCGATCGCACCGTGGTCGATCTGATCCTCGTCGTGAATGACGGCAGCCGAGACCGAACGGTGGAGATCGCAGAGCGCCTGGGCGCACGCGTCGTCACGCACGAGAAGAACAAAGGGTACGGAGCGGCGCAGAAGACGGGCTACGCGACGGCTCTTCAGGCGGGCGCGGACGTCGTCGTGATGGTGCACTCGGATTTTCAGTACGATCCCACATTGAACGCAACGGTCGTCGCCCCCATCGTCCGCGGAGAGGCAGATGCCTGCTTCGGCTCTCGCATGCATTCCAAGCGCTCGGCACTCCAGGGCGGGATGCCGCTCTGGCGATTCGTCGCGAATATTGCGCTCACCTTCATCGAGGACTGTGTGCTAAGGCTGCACCTGAGCGAGTATCACACCGGATACCGCGCCTACAGCCGTCGGACACTGGAACGTATCCCCATGCACCTCAACTCCAATAACTACGTCTTCGACACGGAGATGATCGCGCAATTGCGGGCCGGCAATTGCCGCGTTGCCGAAGTGCCCATTCCCACGCGCTATCTGGAAGACTCCTGCTCACCGACCTTTCGCCAAAGCGTACGGTACGGCTTCAATACCCTGCACGTGCTCTGGAAGTACCTGATGCATCGCTTCCGTTTGCATCCATCTGCACAGTTTGAAGTAGGCAGCGGACCGGGATTGCAGGCTGTTCTCACGACGAAGACAGTGTCCTCCTAGTTAAGGATAGGCGGCCACAGTGCCACTCGCCTTGCTCGGGTACGTGGCTCGCCATAAACCAGCCGGCCCATATAATAGGAGCAACGAAGAAAAAATTCGTTGTTCTTCGACATACTGCTGGCTTGGTTTATGGCGGAGAGGGAGAGTCCAGAACCGACCTATGCGGAAGTTTATGGGGCCCTTTCAAGGGGTCGAAACTGATGGGCTGAGGAGGGTGGGTCGGAGGCTAGTTCCGGGGAACTTCGGAAGGTTTTGAGGGATGGTGAATTGGACAGAATTGGACAGTACTTTGAGGGGGTAAACCGAACAACCCGAACAGTACTGGGAGGAGCCTGAATGGCACAAACGGAACACTACTTTGAGTGGGCTGAATGTTACAAATATTGCATGATCGTCCATGAATGGCTTGGTATTGTTTTGGGACACCGCTACTATTTTCAACCAATGGAAATCCCAGCCCAGAAACAGCAACCAATCACCTACGTTTTCGTTGACGCGGCCAACATCATTTATCGAGACAGCGAGCCCAATCCCTGGAAGATCGATCTGAAGATGCTCATCAAATATCTCAAGGAACGTTTTGGCGCGTCGAAGGTCCTCTATTTTGGAGGTCTCGACGATCGGAACAGAACGCAGATTCATATTTATAGAAAACTGGAAGAGTGGGGCTATGAATTGCACCTTAATCCCGTGAAGCGATTCGTGAACGAGCGAGGCGAGTGGTACCTGAAGGCGGATGTCGATGCGCGAATGGCTTTCAAGGCGATGCATTGTCAGGACGAATACGACCGAGCCGTCTTCATGACGGGAGACGGTGACTTTTTCTGGCTTCTCGAACATCTTGTTCAAAAAAAAGCGAAGGTTTGGCTCCTCGCAAGCCCGAAAAAGACTGCCAAAGAACTCAAGAAGCTCTTCGGCGCGAATTTCGCAAATCTTGATAACCTCCGGTCTCTTCTGGAATACCGACAGATACTAAAAGAGACGGACTCTACGAACGACTCCGTCTCAGGTGTTACAAGACCAGTGTAGCAGAAACACGGGGTACGTCAAAAGGAATTTCTGCTAAAATCCGCTCCAGAATGGATATTCACGATTCCATAGATCCGAAGGCCTTCTCTTCATTCGAGGAGTATCAAAACGCTCTGAAGCTCCACGATGAATTTGTAGAGCGAAGCGCAGCCGCAAGCGAGGTCATGCGATCGGCTGAAACCCCAGAGGAGGAGCGACGCGGCATGGAAGCGCTTGGATTTACATACCATGAGGATGCTTCATGCGGTCGAACATGGTGCGAGGAACGCAAGGAATGCCTGTGGTGCTCTGTGCTCTCGTGGCAGGAAGAATGCAACGACCACTTCTTTGCAGGACTGCTCGCCGATGCCGATCTTCTGATGCCTAAAGAAATACAGGGGCGGTGTCTCAGCGGGGAAGGATGTGAGGCGCTGCTTCCGTCATGGCATCAAGAAGGATCGAGTCAGCGCAAAGCAATTCTCTGGTTCCTGGATATGATGGATGCCCTGATCTTTGGATCATCACGCACTGTTCCTTTTGACGATTTTCACCTCCTCCACCCCGAAATGGATGAATGGGTGCGCGATGCATACTTCATGGCTCTGCATTATGGTCGCGGAAGACTTTGGCCTGATGCCAGGCTGGGCAAGCAACGCATCAAAAATGCACTCATGCATGCCGATCTGCCTGATCCGAAACGAGCAACTGTGCTCATCGCTTCCTTTCGCACGCTCTGTGATTCCAATCACTGATTGCACTTTTCTATGGCAACACTTTCCTCTTTTGACCGGGAACTGAACGAGACCATCGTGAAGCGCGGAAGGGATTATTTCCGCAAAGGATATGTGAAGGACCTAGAAGAAATTGAGGATGGCATTTGGCGAGCATTAGTGGAAGGATCGGAAGTCTATGACACAACCATAACGATTATCTCCGGTGGAATTAGCAAGCACCGCTGCAGTTGCCCTTATGATCTAGGGCAGTACTGCAAACATGAAGTCGCCGTTTTATACGCTATCCGTGAGCGAATCGGCGGTGATGCGGATGAAGAACACCGGCAGCCGATTGCAGGGAAACCTCCAAAAAAGCGCAGGACAGTTCGCGATCAGATGGAAGAGGCAATCAGTACCCTCGGTGAACAGGAACTTCGGCATCTCGTTATCGAGCATGCAATTGAGGATCAGACATTGCGAAGGAAAGTCCTTCATGCCGCGCCTCAAAGTGACAATGTGCGACCTTCAGAGAAAAAAAAGGAATATATCGATATCGTACGAGCGTGCATGGAGGACAACAGTGATCGTCATGGATTCATCGGTTGGCATGAGGCGGAAGCGGCAAGTGAAGCAGCCAATGAACTTTGCGCGACGGCTGAACAGTATCTTGATACCGGACATTACGCAGAAGCCCTTCCTATTGGCCAAGCATTATTGGAAGCTATCTATCCAGATCTCGGTTCCATGGACGACAGCGACGGGGAATTCGGGGGTTGCGTAGAGGAAGGATGGAATATATTGCGAACCGTCGCGGATAAATCGCCGCCAATGAGTGGTCTTGGTCAGCAGATTTTCGATTACTGTCTCAAGCAAGCGGGAAAGGAGGAGTATCAAGGATGGTCTGCCGACGACGACTTTCTTGCGATTGCAGGGTCGCTCGCACACGACGAAACAAAAAAGAACCGTCTCTTTGAATGTATTGATCGCGTGCTGCTGAATTTCAAAATTTCAGGAGATGACAACGAGAATGCTGGCCGCACTTCCGATTGGTGGCGCGAAGGCCGAGCGGAAGCCGCGGCACGGATCAAGTTAGGCGTACTCCGTGCTCTCGGCAAGGATGAGGAGGCAGATGTTTTGATCGCATCCTCCCTGCACTATCCCGACATTCGCAAACTGCATCTCCAAGAGTTATTTTCCCGAAAACAATTCGAGCAAGTGAAGGCCGTGGCGAAGGATGGTATTGCCATCGCAGAGAGGCAAGGACATCCAGGTACGGTGCACCAATTTGAGGAATGGCTCCTGAAGATTGCTGAAGCAGAAGGAGACTTGCAGACTCAGCGATTATTTCTACGAAAGTTCTTCCTCGATCATCGGCACGATTCATCTGACTACAAAAGGCTGAAGAAGACCTATGCGGATGATACTGATGGATGGCGAGAGGAGTACACAAAGTTGGCAGCCGCACTCAAGAAGCAGTGTGCCATCCAGTCCCTCCTGCAGATCTACAGCACTGAGGAACAATGGGATAATTTTCTCGCATGCATTCGGGATGAGTGCCGCAAAGAACGCGATTGGCCCAATCACGGCAACATCGGCTTTCTGGAGAATTACGAGAAGGTTTTGCGGGAGCGCTTTCCAGACGAGCTCATCGCTCTGTATGCGAATGCCATTCCTGCGGAACTCACTGGAGACGCCACCGGGCGTGGGCATTATCAGGAAATTTGCCGCGCACTTCGGCGTCTACGGAAGTGGGGTGCGGAAGAGATCGTCGAGAAGATCAAAATGGACCTTTGTAAGAAGTATAGCAACCGAAGAGCGCTCTTGGACGAGTTGAGCAAGGTGTAGCAGGAGATCCGACTGTGGCATGGATTTCCCTGGCCTTCTTGAGCGTGTAGCGGCATTGCTTGATGTGTCTATTCTTACCCCCTTTCCCTATGAACCCTTCGGCAATATTGGAAGAGTGAGCGCAGAAAATAGGCGTCGAGACCGAACAAATCCGCTACTGCCTCTACGCCCGAAAATCTTCCGAAGATGACGAGCGGCAGGCACTCAGTATCGACTCCCAAATCAAGGAGATGCTGGTGGTCGCAAAGCGCGACGGACTGGAAATCGTGGAGATCCGGCGCGAGAGTCACTCGGCAAAGGATTCCGGCCAGCGTCCTGTCTTCAGCCAGCTTATCACAGACATCAGGAGTGGTATGTTCACAGGGATCGTGACATGGGCACCGGATCGGTTGAGTCGAAACGCTGGTGATCTTGGTTCTCTCGTAGATCTCATGGACCAAGGAGTTTTGGAGGAAATCCGAACAACAGGACAGAAATTCACAAACTCCCCGAACGAGAAATTTCTTCTCATGATCCTCTGTTCACAGGCAAAGCTGGAGAACGACAATCGGGGAATCAACGTGAAACGAGGCCTAAAGAACAAGTGTGAACTTGGAGTCCGTCCAGGCGTCGCTCCGCTCGGTTACTTGAACGAGCGGAGCTTGGATCGCAACAAAGGCAGAATCATCATCGACCCCATCCGCGCCCCGACGATCAAGCAGCTCTTCCGCTTCGTTGCAGAGCGAGGTGTCAGCGGCAGGACGCTCCTGAAATGGCTGAATACAGAAGCGAACTTCAAGACAAGAGGCAACAAGAGAATCACGCTTTCGGGTGTGTACCGGATTCTCGGGAACCCCTTCTACTATGGTATGTTCGAGTATCCGAAAGGCGGCGACAATTGGTACAAAGGCACCCATGAGCCGATCATCACGAAGGAACTCTTCGAGGAGGTACGGGCGATGCTCGCTGTTGCCCCTCGGTCACGGTACGGATCAAAGGAATTCGCCTTCACGAAGATGCTTCGCTGCGGCAATTGCGGAAATGGCATTTCCGCTGAAGAGAAATTCAAACAGTTGCGTGATGGGGCAGTGCGGAAGTATGTTTATTACCATTGCTCGCGGTTTGATCAGACGTGCAAACAACCGTATGTTCGCGAGGATGAATTGCTGGTACAGTTTCTTGACATCATCGATAAGGTCGATCTCGATAAGACAGGCATGCGGAAAAAATTGGAAACGGAGGTTGAACGGATGAACAAATTCACAGCAGATGTGCTTGGCATCCAAAATGAGGTCAAGATTCCTAAAATGGATGTGCGGGGATATGCAAAGTACGTCCTGAAGAACGGGAAGCCCGAGGAGAAGAGGGAAATCCTTGGATGTCTGAAAAGTATGCTCAAGCTGGCGGATGGAAAAATCAGTCTCGACTAAATCCCCACCTGAAACTCAATTTCTCTCAGTGATTGTCCTCCAAGCGATGGACGTCATCCTTTCCCGAGCCGAAATCATTATCGTAACGCATTTCCGGATGGCTTCCAGTGTCTTGTATGGATCCTGAGCTTGGGCAGCAGCTCTCAATTCAGTTTCCCAATGGATCATGTCCGCTCCCAGCTGGTGATCCTCAGACACGGCAGCCTTCAAAAACTTGAGTGCGGTCTCTTGATTGAGATGGGCCGATAACTCATGATATTTGACTGTCAGCCTCTGTAGTTCTTCGAGTTGGTCGTCTGGGAGGAGTTCCATAGTAAAGAGGGATTTTTCAAGAAATCAGTTTCCTAATATCATCTCGAATTAAGTGCAACTCACTGAAAATTTCTTCTTCACTCATTGCTGGTCCGATATCCATTGCCATCAACCGTCCAGCGATCTGCCATAGTCGACTACTTTTCTGAAGGTCGTCTCCATATTTGTCTTGTGCCTCCTTCATCAGAAGCATAATGCCGTTCATCTCTGATCTGTTCATGGTGGTGCTCATAGCATTGGAGGTTGCTTATTCAAGAAGGAGATCGGCGATCTTTTCACTGTGCGCTTTAATAACCTGTGCCAACACTTTAGCAAGTTTTGCATCAATCGCTTCCATGATTTTCGTATCCTTTCCCGCAGCGGCGCTGATGACGCGCAGGAGTTTAAGAACATTCGGAGGTAGTTCTGCGCTGTCGCACTGCAACAGTGTTTTCGCGGCAGCCCTCGTCTTAAGTATCCGGGCACTTGTAGGA
This sequence comes from Candidatus Peregrinibacteria bacterium, assembly GCA_016196295.1. Taxonomy (GTDB): domain Bacteria; phylum Patescibacteriota; class Gracilibacteria; order Peribacterales; family Peribacteraceae; genus JACPYA01. Next base: position 31,949 of record JACPYA010000022.1, read on the forward strand.
CTCCCGACCGCCTCTGCTTCTAGGATTGCCACACTGCTTTCGCTCGGGACACTCACCCCTCTTTCGTAATTGCTGAATGTCCGCTGACTGACTTCGAGCAAAGCAGCAGCCTCTGTTTGTGAATATCCAAGGGTAGCTCTTGCAGCTCGTAATCTTCTGCAATACTCATTTTCAGAGCCTTCAATGTTTTGCTCGGGTCGATTCACATATGAAATCATAATCTATTTCATAAATATGTCAATAGCACAGGTGGCGGCGCTAATTCCTCCCAATCGTGAACTCAAGCCAGTGTTCATCTCAACTCTCAAAATTCTTGGGGATCGAGGGATCGAAACAGACAAATTCAACCTCATTTCCTTCGGGATCATTGATATACAGGCTACGCCACTGTACCCAGTTATGCTGAGACACTCGGACGGAGAGGCCCAGATTCTCCAATCGCTGCTTTTCTGATTCGTAATCGCGAAGATCAATCGAAAACGCGATGTGATCTAATGCACCCTTTTCTTCAACATCTACCTCTCGTCTCTTAAAGAGTGCCAAAATACTTGTGTGCCCCTTTAACCCATCTGCAATTTTGAAAAACGCCATATGCGGCTCTCTCCGCATGAGAGTGAGTTGTACCGCTGTTTGATAAAACTCCGTCATGGCTTCCAGATCCTTCACGCTCAGAGCAACTTCACCCAAGTGTTTTTCGGCGGGAGCAGGTAATGATTCTGGCTTCTGGCTTCATAGATAAAGAGAGGAAATTACTCAATGCGACGCAGCCGCTCCTGCCAGGGTAGAGGTAGGGCATTTACAATTCTATCAATGTCCACAGTACCTTGCTCGTCCCTGCAATGGTTCTTGAACCAAGCATACAGGTTGGAGTTGTTTCTTTCGATGAACGTGATTGTCCAAGAGTCTGGATTGACGTCCTCGAGCAGGTCGCCCAGTTCATCGATAGCATCATCGAAATCTCGGTAAATAATCTCATGCCCTTTGCGACTGATGACCATGGTCGCTTGGTAAAGCGGTCCCATTTCTTCCGCAATCTTCGTCCAGTTCGGGCGATTATCTTTGCGATGATCGATATCTGGGCGTCGCCCCTTCCGCCGAAATTCGGGGAGGCTTATAAGAAACATATACAGCCGCTTGTCTTGCCCTTCTAAATCTGCAGCAGGGTGCCAATGGTCTTTCTCGGCAACAGCAGAATCGGCCAGCTCACGAGCACGGGACAGAGCTGTTCTCTTGGTAAAATTCTCACGATGCGCTTGGAAAATGAACTGGCACGGATAGACCTGGTTCACACGTTCCGTGATGATCGCCCAATCGATAGTTCCGTCCTGAGCTCTCACATTGGAGAACCAGTTCTTGAATGACTCTCTGCCCAATCTACGGAACGTGTTCACGTTCCATTGCTGTAGCCCATGAGAGCGAAGCATGTCTACCAATTCCGCAATTTTTTCAGGATGCAGTTCCAACGCAATCCTTCCCCTGAGCACATGGCAGATGCCATCGATGAATTCTGCACTCTCTGGGTGCTCTTGTTTGTCACAGCCTTTATCGAAGTGAGCACTGAGCAGATGTGCCCATGAATTGATGCTCGCGATCTGCCGGACTCCATTCAGGGTTGCAGCCATCCGAGCAACAATGCGTACGACGACTTCTAGCTTCTGTTCTGTCTCTGGAACCACCCGATTCACCGCTTCTCTCAGAAGTGATAGTACCTGCTCCGTGGGTAGAGGAGTCTCGCTTCTTGCCTTAAAACCGCCAGCAGGGAGCACGTCAACCATATTGACATTATAACATGATTTATGGTATTTTCCAGCCTCTGTATGGGTCCACCCATAATTGCACTCTTCCTGGGTCGAGGACCACTGTAGCAGAAATTGGAGGGGCGATTGCAGGTTCAGTGCGAAATGCGGTCGTTCGGT
>JACPYA010000018.1 GCA_016196295.1 Candidatus Peregrinibacteria bacterium
GAACCCCGCAGCGCTTGCGCGTGCGGGGATGATAGAGTCCGATCTGCATGGCGACATGCAGCTAACAATCAATGAATCGTCCTATGGTAGCGAAATTCCTTGTCGGGTGGTCTTTATAACTTGCCCGAATGATCCGAAAGGATCAGCACTGAGGAACAGCGTTACCTTGAGCTTTTTTATCCAAAGTTAGAACGCGAATACCGAGATCCGAAAAATTGGGGCATGAAGAATGCCCTTTCTTAGATCGTTGCTTGTCCCTCATCGCACTGATGAGTGATGGGCCATTCACAAACCAGCCTTCGCCCCGCCATGCGGGGCTACGGCCGGTAAACAGTGCAATACGTCGCTATATGCTGGAAAATCCGAGTATGCTGTAGTACTTGACATATAAAATATTTTATGTAATTTATGCCTTATGCCAAGTGAAAATCTATCAGCCGCGGACAATCAGCAGGAAACTGGAAAGCATCCCATGCGTTTCGAAGAATGGGCATATGTAGCGCTCGGTCTTGGTTATATGTATTCTGATCTGGAACGGCGAAGAGATTTGTTGATAGATGCGCCGGCCAAGAGACTACACGCGACGACTCCTGAATGTTCAGGAGGATGATATAGTCCGATCCCTGTGGCGACACAGGGGCAGAGAAATCGCTCTGCAATAAAAAACGAGCGTTACTCGCAAGAGTAGGTGTATGTGCGCCCCGCATTACTGCGGGGTCCTGGCTCACCACCAGGGGAACCAATTTTCTCGAAAAGGAATCGTTGCGAAGGCAAGCTCTGCTTGCCTGGAGCAACACCTTGAAGGGAAAGGGGGTCCGTGGGGGAAAACCGTCAAGGTTTTCCCAGCACGACTCGTTGAAGTTCCGACCCGCACGAATGGTATAACGATCTGAGCACTGTCTCGACGCGAGGCCCGGTGAAATTTCAGTGACGGTGCAAATGCCGTCTTGATCACGGAAGGACGAAAAGACCCTATGAAGCTTTACTGTACGCTGGCATTGTGACGTTAGTTTGCGTGCGCAGGATAGGTGGGAGCCTTCGAAGCCCTGGCTTTGGCCGGGGTGGAGGCGACGTTGAGATACCACCCTCGTGTTCTGACGTTACTCACGGTGTCCCTGAAACAGGGCATCGAACAGTGCTTGCCGGGCAGTTTAACTGGGGCGGTTGCCTCCTAAAGCGTAACGGAGGCGCGCAATGGTCGACTAGCGCCGGATGGAAATCGGCGCGGTCGTGTAATCGCACATGTCGGCCTGACTGTGAGGCCTACAAGCCGAGCAGAGACGAAAGTCGGCGATAGTGATCCGGTGCCCATGAACACGCTTTACCGTGTGTTCACACCACGTGGGTGGGGCATCGCTCAACGGATAAAAGTTACTCTAGGGATAACAGGCTGATCGCATCCAAGCGCCCAC